>NZ_JBHUYJ010000008.1:0-144999 GCF_042668715.1 Streptomyces sp. NPDC057271 | reverse complement strand
AGCGCAGCGGGCTGCGCCGACGACCGACAACGCGGCGAGCGTGCGTGCCAGACGCCGCCGGACAGACGGGACTTCGACGACACGACCTAGGGGGTCTCCGGCCGCCGTCGGAGGCGCCGGGAGGCGACGACGAGCGACGCGCCCGTGAGGAACAGCGCGCTAGCGGCAGGGGCGAGGAGGGCCATCGCCTCGGGTCCCGTCTGGGCGAGTTCGGGGAGCACGGGGGCGGGCGGGAGGCCGGTGTCGCCGCTCTTCGGCGGGGTGGTCCCGTCGGGCACGGGGTCCGGGTTCCCCGGAGGGTTCTCCTCGGGATTCGCTTCGGGGTTCACTTCCGGGTCCTCTTCCGTGCCCTCGGGCCCGATGGTCAGGGGGACGTCGTCGGACTCCCCGACCCAGTCGCCGTCCGCCCCGTGGCGCTGCACGATCGCCGCGTTGACCACGACCTCGTTGGGCGCGGCGTCCTCCCGGAACGCGAGGCGGACGGAGACGGTGACCGTGTCGCCCGCGGCGACGGTGAGGCCGGAGAAGCCGCTGAACGCACCGACGTTCTCGTCCTCCTCGGTCGCCTCGAACGCGACCGGGAGCCAGCGGCGGGCCTCTGAGTCGTAGAACTCCAGCCGGATCTGCTCCGGCCGGAGGACCCGGTCGCGGTCCGTGAGGACCAGGACGGGGTGGATGCCCTGACATGCCTCGGCGGTGGTGTTGGTGAGGTCGACCTCGAAGGTACGGAAGCCGGCACCGGGGACGAAGGCGCCGGGGCGGCGGTGGATCCGGGTGTCGATCGGGAACTCGGGGTCGGTGACCTCGCCGCAGGAGGCGGGCTGTCGCCGAGGCGTCGTTCCGGAGTCGGCACCGGGGCCGGGCGTGGGGCCTGTGCCGGATTCGGCGTCGGGGCGGGCGTCGGGGCGGGCCACCGTACCGGTGCCGGTGCCGGTGCCGTCGACGTGGGATCCCGTTCCGCGTCCGCGTCCGGCTTCGGCTTCGGCTTCGGCTTCGGCTTCGGCTTCGACCACCGAACCGGCGCCGGAGTCCTTCCCGAACCGGAAACCGGAATCGGCGTCGGCCCTGAGTCCGACACCCGGTCCGGGGTTCAGGCCGGAACCGGGGTTCAGGCCGGACCCGGGGTTCAGGACGGCCCCGGCCCCGGCCTCGTCCTCCGAACGCGAGGCACCGGCCCCGGAGCCGGACTCGGAGCCGGACTCGGAGCCGGACTCGGAGCCGGAGCCGGGGGCCTGGCTCGGGCCGGGCTCCGCCGAGGACGGGCCTACGGCGAGCGCGAGGACGGCGGTTCCGGTCGTCGCCGCGGTCACACCGAGGGCGAGGGCGCTGCGCAGTCGCATGGGCGGGTGCCTTTGCTGCTCGCGGGCGTACGGGACGGCCGCGACGCTGCCAGGCGGGCGCGGCGGCACCGGGGAGCGACGCGGCGCGTGCCCCCGAGCGGCCCACCCGTTCCGCCCAATCAGCCTATTTTCCGAAGATCGGAGCGAGGATCAGTTGCGCGGCCCCCTCGGCGACGGCGTACGGGGACGTGGCGCCGGAGACCGGTGTGCCGAGGCCCGCCTCGGCGAGGACCGCGCCGACGCCGCCGACGAATGCCTCGGGGGCGGCGGCCACGACCCGGCCGCCGAGGACGACGCGGTCGATGTCGAGGAGCCGTACGAGATTCACGGCGCCCGTACCGAGGACGCGCGCCGCCTCGGGCACGTCACCGCGCGCGACGGCCGCCAGGCAGAGGACCTCCAGGCAGCCGCGCCCGCCGCAGCCGCAGGACGGCCCGTCGAGCAGGACGGTCTGGTGCCCGAACTCCCCGGCGCCGGTCCTGGCCCCGCGGTGGAGGGCGCCGCCGAGGACGAGCCCGGAGCCGAGTCCCGTACCGAGGTGGAGGTACGCGAAGGAGTCGGCGGCGGGGGCGTCGGCGTGCAGGGCAAGGCCGAGGGCGGCGGCGTTGGTTTCCTTGTCGAGGGCGACGGGCAGCCCGAGCCGGCGCGTGAGCTCGTCCCGTAGCGGAACGCCCTCCCACGCGGGGTGCCCGGTCACGCGCCCGGGCGTACCGGCGAGGTGGTCGAGCGGGCCGGGCATGGCGACCCCGACACCGAGGACGGCGGGGGTGAGCGCCTGGTCCGGCGCCGAAGGGGCGGCATGTACAAGACCTGAGGCCGGGAACGGCGCCGAAGGTCCGGCACCCGCAACGCCAGGCACCCCGGAGCGCACCGAAGCCGGCGCATCGCCGCCAGGCCGCCCGGACCCCTGGGACCGCGCCGAGGCCGCCGCCCCCGAACCCCTGGGCTCGGAGGGCCGCCGGGATGCCGCCGAAACCGCCGCGCCTTCACCGTCACCCTCGGCCCCCGACTCCCCCGCCCCCGCCTCGCTCACCGCCGCCACCGCCACCGCCCCCACCGCCTCGTCGCGTACGGCGCGGACCTCACGCTCCACCGCGTCGAAGACGACCTCCGTCCCCGCGCCCAGATCGAGCGGCGTCCGCCGTACCGCGACCCGTACCCCCGACAGGTCCACCAGAACGGCGGTCAGTTCGTCGCGGTCCAGGTGGACCCCCACCGCGTACGCGGCCGTGGGGACGAGTCGCAGGACGGTACGCGGCTTCCCGCCGGTCGAGGCGCGGTGACCGGCCTCGCGCGCCAGCCCCTCCGCCCGCAGCCGCGCGGTGATCTTGCTGACCGCCTGTGGGGTGAGCCCGGTGCGCTCGGCCAGTTCGAGGCGGCTGATCCCGGCCTCCCCCGCCGTCCGCAGCAGGTCGAGGACGAGCGCCGCGTTGTGGCTGCGCAAAGCCGGCAGATTGACGCCCGCCTCGCTCCCTGCGCTCCTCGGACTCCCTGCGCTCCTCGGGCTCCCGCCACCGCTGACACTCCCGACGATCCCGCCACTCCCAACACTCCTGTTCACCACCCCATTGTCCCCCTCGCTTGCACTTTGGCAACAGCGTTGCTTAAGTGGACCCCATGACTGGCTCCCCGACTGGCTCCCCGGCCGGCACCGACACCGCCCCCCTCCGCGTCGGACTCGTCGGCTACGGCCTCGCGGGCTCCGTCTTCCACGCCCCGCTGATCGCCGCCACCGAAGGCCTGGTCCTCGACACCGTCACGACCGGCAATCCGGAGCGCCAGGCACAGGCCCGTGCCGCTCACCCCGGCGTACGTGTCGCGGACTCCTCCGAGGAGCTGTGGGCGCGGGCGGACGAGCTCGATCTGGTCGTCGTCGCGTCCCCCAACAAGACGCACGTCCCGATCGCCACCGCCGCCCTCACCGCAGGGCTCCCGGTCGTCGTGGACAAGCCGGTCGCGGGAACGGCCTCCGAGGCGCGCGGGCTCGGCGCCCTCGCCGAGGAGCGCGGGCTGCTCCTGTCGGTCTTCCAGAACCGCCGCTGGGACAACGACTTCCTGACTCTGCGCCGGCTCCTCACGGAAGGCGCCCTCGGTGACGTCCAGCGCTTCGAGTCCCGGTTCGAGCGCTGGCGCCCGCAGCTCAAGGGCGGCTGGCGCGAGTCCGGCGCCCCGGAGGAGATCGGCGGCCTCCTCTTCGACCTCGGCAGCCATGTCGTCGACCAGGCGCTCGTGCTCTTCGGCCCGGCCGTCCGGGTGTACGCGGAGTCCGACGTCCGCCGCCCCGCCGCCGAGGCCGACGACGACACGTTCATCGCGATCACGCACGCGAACGGGGTGCGCTCGCATCTGTACGTGAGCGCCACCACGGCCCAACTCGGCCCCCGCTTCCGCGTCCTGGGTTCGAGCGCCGGCTTCGTGAAGTACGGCCTCGACCCCCAGGAGGCCGACCTGCGCGAGGGCCTGCTGCCGGAGCCCGGAGCGCCGTGGGGTGTGGAGCCGGAGTCGCTGTGGGGCCGGCTCGGCGCCGGGGAGTCGCCGCTGACCGGCGGCGGGGTCCCCGTCGAGTCGGCGCCGGGCGACTACCCGGCGTACTACGCGGCCGTCGCCGCCGCCGTCCGCGGCACCGGTACGAACCCGGTCACCGCCCACGAGGCCGCTGCGGCCCTGGACGTACTGGAGGCGGCCAGGCGTTCCGCCCGCGAGGGAATCACGGTGACGCTGTGAACGAGGTGGCCACGCTGGAGGCTCAGGAAGCGCGCCTGGTCCTGCCCCGCTTCACGTACGAGGACGCCTGGGCCCTCGGCTCTCTTCTCGTGGACCTTGGGCGCGAGCGCCGCGCGTCGGTCGCGATCGACATCCGGCGCGGCGCGCAGCAGCTCTTCCACTGCGCGCTGCCGGGTTCGAGCGCGGACAACGACGCCTGGATCGACCGCAAGCGGCGGGTCGTCGAACGGTACGGGGAGAGCTCGTACCTGGTGGGCGCCCGCTTCCGCGCCAAGGGGACGACGTTCGACCAGTCCTCGCGCCTCGACCCCGACCGGTACGCCGCCCACGGCGGTTCGTTTCCGGTCACGGTCGAGGGCGCGGGGGTGATCGGCTCGGTGACGGTGTCGGGGCTGCCCCAGGCCGAGGACCACGCGATGGTCGTGGAGGCGCTGAGCCGACTGCTTGCCGACCTCACAGGGCAGTACAGCTAGGGCGCCCACTCGGCGGGCGCGCCCGAACGACGGGCGCACCCGACCGGCCGACAGCTCCCACCGGACCACGCCTCCCGTCGGCCGGCAGCTCTCACCGGACCACGCCTCCCGTCGGCCGGCAGCTCTCACCGGACGACTACGCGTCCTTCAGCTCCTGGCGCTGACGCCCGAGCCCCTCGATCTCCAGCTCCACCACGTCGCCCGCCCGCAGGTACGGCTTCGGCTCCGGCTGCCCCATCGCGACGCCCGCCGGGGTGCCGGTGTTGATGATGTCGCCGGGGTACAGGGTCATGAACCGGCTCACGTACCGTACGACCTCCGCGACGCCGAAGATCTGGTCCGACGTGTTGCCGTCCTGCTTCAGCTCACCGTTGACCCAGAGCCTGAGCGCGAGCGCCTGCGGGTCCGGCACCTCGTCGGCCGTGACCAGCCACGGGCCGAGCGGGTTGAACGTCTCGCAGTTCTTGCCCTTGTCCCACGTGCCGCCGCGCTCGATCTGGAACTCGCGCTCCGAGACGTCGTGGGCGACGGCGTACCCGGCGACGTGCGCGAGGGCCTCCTCGTCGGTCTCCAGGTAGCGGGCGGTCCGGCCGATGACGATGGCCAGCTCGACCTCCCAGTCCGTCTTGGTGCTGCGGCGCGGTACGAGCACGGTGTCGTCGGGCCCGACGACGGTGTCGGCGGACTTGAGGAAGACGACCGGCTCGGCCGGGGTCGCCGCACCGGTCTCGGCCGCGTGTCCGTGGTAGTTCAGCCCGATGCACACGACCTTGCCGATCCGGCCGACGGGCGGGCCGATCCGCAGCCCGGTCGCGTCGAGGGCGGGCAGCACACCGGCGCCGCCCGCGGCCCGGATCCGGTCGAGCGTGGAGGCGTCGGCCAGCAGGCTGCCGTCGACGTCGTCGACCAGGGCCGACAGGTCGCGCAGCGTTCCGTCCCCGTCGAGCAGGGCGGGACGCTCGGCTCCCGCCGGACCGACTCGCAGCAGCTTCATGGTCTTCTCCCTGTGGTCGAGGTGGGCCCGGGGGCGGGCCCGGAAGAGCCCCGGCCGATGGAGTGCGGCCATCGGAGATATCGGAGGATTGGTCGATCCTCCAAGAGTTTCGACCACTGGGCAAGACCCCGTTCACGGACTGGACCCTTACGCACCGGTAGCAAGGGGCTCCGCGGGGCGCTGCTCCCGGAAGAGGACGGCTCGCTCGACGACGGTCCAGGTGGTGCTGGTGACGACGTAGAGCGCGGCGGCGAGCGGGACGACGGCGACGGTGATCAGGGTGGCGAAGGAGAGCAGCGGCATCACCCTCTGGATCGCTCCGGCGCCGGGGGTGTCCGCCATCCCTGTGTCGAGCGGTTGCGTGGCGAGCTGACGCCTCGTACGCCGGAAGCCGAAGGCCGCGACGGCGGCGACGATCGCGAAGAGGACGAGATACACCTGCCCGGCGGGCCCGAGGACACCACCGTGGGCGAGGGCGTCGGCCCAGTGGTCGCCGAGCGGTGCGGCGAAGAGGGTGTGCCCGGCCATGCGGTCGCCGGAGAACAGGTGGTACATGAGGAGGAACGCGGGCGCCTGGAGGAGGCTCGGCAGGCAGCCGGCGAAGGGCGAGACCTTCTCCTTCGCGTGCAGCTCCATGACGGCCTTCTTGAGCCGCTCGGGGTTCTTGGCGTGCTTGGCGCGCAGGTCGGCGAGTTGCGGGGCGATCCGGGTGCGGGCCTTCTGGCCGCGCGCGGCGGCCCGCGAGAGGGGGTGGACGGCGAGCCGTACGACCATCGTGAACAGAACGATCGCGGCCGCCGTCGAGGCGGTGGCGAAGAGGGGCTGGAGCAGGTCGGCGAGCTGCTCGACCAGGGAGGCGAAAACGGACATGGGAGCCCTCCGAAGGGTCTCGTCGTGCCGGAAGAAGGAACGTCGGCATGACGGAACCGCGCAGGAGTTCTCCGGTTTCGCTACGCGGCCGTCGGGAGGGGACGGCCGGGTGCCCGGGGCCTGCGGCGCCCGGAGGCGTCGGGATCACGCTGGGGCAGGAAGGCGGTACGCCGTTCACGGTCGCGGAGCGCGGTGCGTACCCGCGTCACCGGTACGGGCGGGGCTGCCGGGGCGCCGATGAGGGCGCAGACGACGGTGGTCGCGGCGAGGGCGACGGCGGCGGAGACGCCGGCGCCGTCGGAGAGCAGGAGGTCGGCGAGGGCGAGCAGGAAGAAGACCGGAGCGAGCATGCGCAGCGCGACGTCCCTGACCATCAGCCCTCCTTCCCTCACTGCCGTCTCCAGCCGTTATACACGCCTGGCCCAGACGATGAGCCGGTACCGGGAGCTGAACTCGGGGGTGCAGGTGGTGAGGGTCAGGTAGGAATCAGGGTCGGAGTAGCCGTAGGAGGGCTTGACGAGGGAGCGCGGTATGGGCCGGATCACACCGGTGTCGCGGGGCGCGGTCTGCGGCAGCACCTGGTCGACGACGTACTCGTACTCCCGCTCCCGGGTCTGGATGCGGATGACGTCGCCCTTGCGGAGCCTGTCGATGTACCGGAAGGGCTCGCCGTGGGTGTTGCGGTGCCCGGCGAGGGCGAAGTTGCCGGTCCGGCCGGGCCCGGCGGTGTCCGGGTAGTGGCCGACGTACCCGCGGTCCAGGACGGACCGCTTGGAGACGCCGCGGGCGATGGGGGCGGTGAGGCCGATGCGGGGGATGCGGATGATGGCGTACGCGGAGGAGGCCGGGCCCTCGCCGGGCCGGGCGGCCGGCGGAGCCGCGGTCGCCGCCTCCGCCTCCTCGACCGGCACGTCGGGAACGGCGGACGGTGATCCGACGACGGGTGGTGGGCCGTCGACAGCGGGTGATCCGGCCCACTCCCGTTCGAGGACCCGCACCTGCTCGCCGGCCTGGGCACGGGCCTGCTGGTTGGTCCACCAGAGCTGGTGGACGACGAGGAGCATGAGGACGACCCCGCAGGTGACGACGGCCTCGGCGCACACCCACAGCATCCGGGCGGGCGTGCTCCGCACCCCGCGCGTCTGGACGACGACCGGCACCCTCTCACGCACCCTGTCCCGCACGCGGGGCACGATAAGCGCTGACGCGCCAACTCTCCAGGGCCGTACAGCAGTACGGTGTTCAGCATGCGCCCCGACACGCCTGCCGCCCACGCCACCGAAGCCGAGCGCCTGCTGCGCACCGCCGCGCTGTACCCCGAGGACCGGGAAGCCCTGCTCCTCCGGGCGGCGGCGCACCTGGAACTGGCGGGCGACCGCGCGGCGGCGACGGCCCTGTACGACGACCTGCTGTTGTCGCCGGATCCGTCGGACCCCCACCTGATCCGGGCCCTGAAGGCGGCGAACCTGTGGGAGTACGGCCACGAGGCGGAGGCGCGGGCGATCATCGAGGGCCTGCGCGCCTCGGCACCGTCGGACGCGGCGCCGTGGGAGATCGTGGTGGAGACCCTGGAGACCCACGACGAACTGGAACTGGCGGAGGCGCTCGCGACGGAGGCGGCGACCCTCCTGGCCCCGGCGTCCTCGCCCGCGGACCTCCCCCACCCCACCCAGTCGCTCCTGGTGACCCGCCACCGGGTCCGCCGCATGCTGGCGCTGCCCCACGACGACTGGGACACCCTGGCGGACTCCCTCCACACGGCGCAGGTCCCCCTGGACGAGCTGCACGACCCGAAGCGCCTGTGGTCGCTGGGCTCGTCGGACCCGGCGGAACTCCAGGCGGAGATCACCCGCCTCCGCAGCGAACTGGGCTCCTACCGCACGGCCCTCTCCCGCCCCTTCCCGGTGGCGGTCCTCCACTGGCCGGAGCGGGAACTGGACGAGCTCCTCTCCTCGTACCCGGAACTGGAATCCGAGTACCCCACCTACCGCGCCCACCTCACGGACATCGAAGCCTCGCTCCGAGAACTCGCCGCGGCCGGCACCCCCAACCTGGGCATCGTCCCGGCGACGGTCCCCTCCTACGAAGCCTTCGCCGCCTCGGAATCCTCCTCCCCCGCGAACGCGGACCTGCTCCCCCAATACGCCACGACCCTGGCAGCCCGCGGCCGCGCGACAGCCTGGCCCCCGGCCCGAGGCGCGGAGTGCTGGTGCGGATCGGGAAGGGCTTACGGGGGGTGCCACGGGGCGCCGGAGGCCTGAGGCGGTTCTAGACAAACCTGACGAACATCACGCCAGCGGGAACCCCTCTCGACCCCCAGGAGTCATGTGTGGTGCGAACCCACCCCACCTGTACCAGAGGAGCCCGAGTTGACCCTGTTCGACCCGCCCATGCCCTCACCCGGCGTGTATGACGACCCCGAACTCATGCTGGTCCGGCAGTACTGGCTGGGCAAGGACCCCGAGGGAGAACGCTTCGGACGGGTACTCCGCGAGACAATCGATCAACTACTTGACGGAGAGCACACGGGCCGTTTCGAATGGGACAAGCTCCACAAGACTGAGAAGACCCACGCCGGAACTCTGGTGGAGATCAACCTGCTCCGTGCATTCGATCTCAAGAGCGGTGTGGATATGGACTATCTCATCGAAGGCATTGAGGTCGACTGCAAGTTCTCACAGACTCCCTACGGTTGGATGATTCCGCCCGAAGCACTCGATGAGATCTGCTTGGTCGTCTGGGCCGATGACAGCGCAAGCAGGTGGAGTGCTGGACTCCTTCGGGCAGACCACACAAAGCTCGCAATGAACGAAAACGTTACGAAGCGGGGAAATCGCGACGGGAAGTTCCGGCTGACAAAGAAAGACTGGGGCCTCGTAACCTGGCTCTGGTTCGAGAAGCCTCTCGAAGAGAACCTTCTGCTCCACCTCGACACGGAGACCCAGACCGCGATCCTCACCGCAGGTGCGGGGTCAAAGCGCAGTCCGGGACAGGCCAAGGTCAATGAGCTCTTCCGTCGGGTTCAGAAGCGCCGGATAAACCGCACGGTCATCAGGACGCTGGCCCAGCAGAAGGACTACATGAAGCGTGTCCGTGGCGACGGAGGTGCCCGCGACAAGTTGCGAGGTGAGGGCATCCTCATCTGCGGCGACTACCCGAATCACCGGAAGGTAGCGGAGACGTTGGGGCTCCCTCTTCCGCAGGAGGGCGAGAACGTCAGCGTCCGTGTGGTTGAAGCCAAGCCCCACCACGAGGGCCGACCGCAGGTATTCCTTGACGGTCGCCACTGGGTCGTGGCCGGGCCGGAAGACGCTCCGGAGCGGGCCCCCCTTCTCCCCACAACCAAGAAGGCCGCCACTTCGGGGGACTAGCCTGTTCCCAGGAGGACGATGACTGTGCAGGTGCAGGAGGCATGGACGCCACCGGAGGGCTCATGGGCCTCCTCCGCGGCGCGGCGCCGGAACATGCAGGCGATCCGCAGCCGGGACACCAAGCCGGAGCAGTTGGTACGACGGCTGCTGCACGCTCAGGGGTTGCGGTACCGCGTGGCGGCCAAGCCTCTGCCTGACCTTCGCCGGACGGCCGACATCGTCTTTCGTCCGGCGAAAGTGGCCGTGTTCATCGATGGCTGCTACTGGCACGGTTGCCCCGACCACTACGTCCCTCCGAAGACGAACCCCGGCTACTGGTCAGACAAAGTCGCGCGGAACATGGCCCGGGACCGGGACACCGACCAGCGCCTCAAGGAGGCGGGCTGGACAGTGCTCCGGTTCTGGGAGCACGAGCCTTCGGCAGAGTGCGCGGATGCCATCGCCACTGAGGTCGAACAGCGCCGTGCCCTTGCACGAGGCAAGGGCACGGTTTGATCAGGACTGCCTGGCGTCGCGTTCGCGGGCCGCCTTCAGGACCTCAATGATGGACTTTCCGACTGCAGCCGCGACGGGAGGCGGGAAGGCGTTCCCCACCTGCCGGTACTGCGCAGTCTTGCCACCATCGAGAATCCAGCCCTTCGGGAAACCCTGGATCATGGCCGCCTGCTCAACGGTGAGCATGGGACCGTCAGGGCCGAACAGGTCGCGCCCCTCCGACTCCTTCTCCCGGCACGTGGCGATGTCGTTGGCGACGCCGAGCCCCGAGACGCCCAGCAGTTTCCAGGCGGCCTTCGCGCGGCTGGGCCCCAGATCCGCCCCACCGTGCTTCTTGGACCCGCCCACAAGCGTGGGAGCGATACCGCCTCCCTTGCCCTTGAGCTCGCGATCACGTTCCGCAGCCGTATCCCGCCACCGCTTGAGAGCGTCGCGCGCCTGCTGCCCGTACGGTCCATCGAAGTACTTCTCGTACCGCTCCTCCATGCTGCGGTCGAGCGCCTCGGCAACGCTCACAGGCTCCTCATGCGTCGGAGTCGGCCACTCGTACTTCACGTCCTTGAGGACGTCGTTGCGGATAGCCACCAGAATCGCGCGCGGCCGCAGCTGCGGAACGCCGAAGTCGCTGGCCTCCAGTACACCCCAATGGCACACGGTGTAGTCGAGACCGCGGAGGATGACCGCGTTCCCGTCCTCTTCGCGATACGTGCCCCCCTGAAGCTCCGCCACGATCCAGTCGCGGTAGTCAGTGAACTTGGGGTCCATCAGCCCGCGAACATTTTCGATCATCACGGCCCGGGGCTTGAGCTTCTTGACGAGTTCGAGCATCCGCGGGAAGAGATCACGCTCGTCGTACTTGCCGAGCTGCTTGCCGGCATGCGAGAAGGGAGGGCAGGGCACGCCGCCAGCCAGGAGGTCCAGGCCGTCCTGCTTCAGCAGGTCGCCACTCTTCTCGAGGTCGGTGTCGGGGTCGAAGTGCTTGACGTCCTTGGCGAGGAGGTCACAGTGCTGCTTCTCCCAGCCCCACGACTCCAGGGCGTCGATGTTCCGCTCCAGTGTCTTCGCCGCGTGCTTGTCGATCTCGACGAGTGCCAGGTGCTTGAAACCCGCTTCGTGCAGGCCGATGGCCTGCCCGCCGGCTCCAGCACAGATCTCAATCGAGGTGAACTCTGACTCAGTGCTGGTCATGCACCCTCCTTCGAACACGAACCCCGCCGGCGCCTTGTGCCACCAGCTATCACAGAGGGTGACAGACCCCACTGACAACGCTCCCCAAGTGTGCGGCATCCCGAGGTGCCCCAAGACACCCCACACTCCAGACGAACATTTATACGATGTCTGTCATGCCGAGAATCTCCTGGGTCCGGGACGAACTGCTGCTCGCGTGCGCTCTCGTCGTAGAGAACAACTGGCGCGAGCTGCGCCAGGGCGACCCACGCGTCCTTGAGCTGTCCGATCTCCTGCGCTCGCTCCCGCTCCACGGAGACGCGTCCGTGGATCTGCGGTTCCGCTCGTCGAACAGCGTCAGCCGCAAGACAACCGACATCGCCACCGCTCACCCCTCGTACACGGGCAGCATGACGAAAGGCGGCGTCCCCACCCAGAAGATCGTCAGCGACTTCCTGGAGCGCCCTCAGTACATGCAGGCAGCTGCCGACGCGCTGCGTGCAGCTATCGCCAGCGGCGAGCTGCACCTCATCCCACCCCAGCCGGACGAGCCCGGAGATACCGAAGACGAGTCGGGCGCCCGCGAAGGACGTCTCCTGAGCCGGTTGGCCCTCTACCGCGAGCGCGACCGCGGGCTGCGCGACCGCAAGCTCCGGCAGGTACGGAAGCTGGGACAACCCATCAAATGCGAAGTCTGCGCGTTCGACTTCGGCGCGACGTACGGCGAGCTGGGCGCCGGGTACGTCGAGGTGCACCACATCACCCCCCTGCATGCGACCGGGCCCCGCGAGACCCGGCTCGAAGGGCTCGCCCTTCTCTGTGCCAACTGCCACCGCATGTGCCACAGAAGCTACGCAGGAGAATCCTGGCGCACTCCCGCGGCTGTCCGCGCCGAAATGCACCGGGACGCCACTCACGCCGCTTCGCCCGCTTCATAGAGCTGCTGCGCGCGAACCAACGCATCATCTGGATCACTTCCCTGAAGCGCCAGCCAGACGAGAAGGTCCGCGATCAGCGTGGCGGCAGCCTCCTGGTTGACACGAGAGCGAGAAACCGCCGCCGGACCGCGCACCCCGAGCAGTGCCCGGTAGCTCTCAAGAGCCGTGAACGCCCGTTGAGCCCGTACACACATGGCGTCGGCTACGAGGCTCAGCTCACACCACACGGCTTTCCCGCTCCCTGCGGGGAGCGCGCCCCAGTCGGCGGACAGCGAGGCCAGCAGATGGAGCCCCCGGCCACACTCCGCGCCACACGCGGTCTGGCGGCCTCCCGCAGGCACGACCGGGCTCGTGTCATGAACTTCCACGCGGAACCGGTCGCCGCGCGGTTCAAGCACAAGGGTCGCCGGCGTGCCCTCACCTACGTGCTTGATGACGTTCGTCGCGAGCTCGCTCACGACGAGCTCGATCTCGTCGATGGCATTGAGGAATCCCCACTGCCCCAGCGTCGATCGGACACTCCTTCGCAGCAGCCTCACTTCAGCAGGCGCCGCCTCAAAGGGCAGTACACAGCGAAGCCTGGGCCCGCCACCTCCCGTGCAAGTCATTGCGAGACTCCCTCCCCAGCCACATCAGCGCTGCACCCACCGCATCCGTACGGCGACGCTCCGTAGCCTCGATAAGCCGAGTATCGCAGCGAGAACTCTCTCCATGTAACTTCTCACGAGCCTCGTTCGGGTGATTTCAATGGCACCAACGGTGTTGCCGCATAGCCTGATTGGCGCCCGAAGCGGGCCGACGAAGCGAAAGGGCAGCCGCCTTGTCATCAAGGACCACGACACGCCGCCGCCAGCTCGGCGCCACCATGCGCAAGCTGCGAGCCCGGTCAGGCATGACCCTGGAGGAAGCCGGCCGGCTCGTCGGGGTCTCCAAGGCCACCGTGAGCCGGTATGAGACCCAGGCCGGTCCGGTGAAGTGGCCCATCGTGGACGCCTTGTGCCGCGAGTACGGCGCCAGCGAGGCTGAACGGACAGCAGTCGTCGGACTGGCCAAGGGTGCCAAGCAGCAAGGGTGGTGGAACTCGTTCGCCGACTCGATTCCCGAGAACATGAACCTACTGCTCACACTTGAGGACGAGGCCGTCCGCGAAGATCACTTCTCGTGTGTCTACATTCCAGGGCTCCTACAGACGCGGGACTACAGCATCGGCCTACAGAAAGCGAATGAACTGCGCCTGGAGCAAAAGGAGATCGAACGGCTGGTAGACATCCGAATGAAGCGTCAGGAGATCCTCACCAGGCCCGAGCCTCCACACCTGTGGGCCGTTCTGGACGAGTCGGTGCTGCGTCGGGTCGTTGGCTCCCTGGAGATCATGAAGACCCAGCTGGACCGCCTCCTCGAAGCCAACGAGGCGTCGCAGATCACCCTGCAAGTACTGCCCTTCACCAACGGTGCGCACGCTGCAGCGCTAGGTAGCTTCGTGATCCTCGGCGGCGCCGAGCCGTCACTCGACGTCGTCTACGTTGACCTGCACACCGGCTCGCTCTTCATGGAGACAGAGGAGGAACTGAAGCGATACAGACTTGCGTTCGAGTACCTGCGCGCGCAAGCGTTGGACATGGAAGCTTCGTCATCCCTGATCCACCGCATTCGCAAGGAGCTGTAGTGCCCGCACTCCAGAGACAGACCACAGACATCCAGTGGTTCAAGTCGTCGTACAGCGGTGGCAATACGACGGAGTGCGTGGAGTGCACGGGTACCACGGCCAGCATGCTCGTACGTGACTCAAAGTGGTCCGAGGGTCCCGTGCTCTCCTTGGGCGTTGAGGCATGGCAGACGTTCATCGGGGGCGTCGTCACCGCGGGGCGTGTGTCGTAGGAGCCCTGGCACGCCAACTTTGGCTCGGTCTCTCAGCAGCCTCTCCTAGCCACCTCCACTCTGGACGAGAAGGGCGCTGCCGGTCCACCAGAGAGCACGTCCGGCCATGGGTGGGACACGTGGCGCGCGTCCTTGAGAGCGTGACCGAATTCTTCTGCTCAAGATCTGGAGAGTCAGGATGCGGCCCAAGGCACGTGACGAACCTCTAACGGAATGGGCGTTCCGGGTTGCCGAGGCAGAACTCAGTACGGTCCTACCACGGCGATGGGCGCACTCTCAGGGAGTCGCGCGGCGGTCGTTCGGTCTGACGCGCGTGTTGGGGGACGACGCCGACCTGTTGTCAGCCGCTGCTGTGCTGCATGACGTCGGGTACGCACCGCGACTGGCCGTCACGGGATTTCACCCACTCGACGGTGCCCGCTTCCTCCGTGACGCACATGGCGCTGACGAGCGGCTCGTGCGGCTGGTTGCGAACCACTCGTTCGCGTTGCTGGAGGCCGAGGAGCGTGGGCTCCGGGAGGAACTCGCGGCGGAGTTCCCGCTGCTGGAGGAGCCACTGCTGGTCGACGCCCTGGTCTACTGCGACATGAGGACCACGCCCGACGGCCGCCGGACCACCGCGCAGGAACGGGTCGCAGAGATCCTCGGCCGCTACGGAGCCGACAGCATCGTCGGGCGATTCATCCGTCGGGCGGCGCCGGAGATCTTCGCCGCCGTGGAGCGGGTGGAGGCGGCGTTGGCGGCTCAGCCCAGGTGGGGGTAAGTGCCGGCGAGGTAGTCGCCGATCTGCTGGCGCATGCTGGCGTGGATGTCGTACGCGTCGAGGGCGGTTGGCTGGACGAAGCGGACGCCGTCGGCCTCGTCGTTGATGGTGGGCTCGCCGCCGACGGGGCGGCCGATATAGGTGTTCTCGTACTGCTGGCGGATCTCGCCGTCGGAGTAGGCGACGATGTGGTTCGGGTTGGTGTAGACGCCGAGGAATCCGGTGATCTCGGCAACGATGCCGGTCTCCTCCAGGCACTCCCGTACCGCGCACTGAGCGGCGGTCTCGCCGATGTCCTGGGCGCCGCCCGGGAGGGCCCACTGGCCGGTGTCGCGGCGGCGCTGGAGCAGGATCGCGCCGCTGTCGTCGACGACGAGCAGGTTGCTGGCGGGGATGAGGGTGTTCGCCTTCGGCGCGCTGGGGTCGTTGTAGTACTCAGTCCTGCCCATGTGCGGCGGTCCCCTCCTGGTCGGGTGTCCAGGGCCGTGCGCCGGCCCAGACTGCTTCGAAGCTCTGAGCGTAGTTGTCGAACCACCCTGTTTCGTCAGCCTTGTTGAGGTGGAGCAGGGGGTTGGCGCTGGCCGGCTGACCCCACACGTGCGGGTTGACCAGCAGGGTGTCGTCGTAGCGGAACAGGGACGTGTACAGCGTGGTGTCGTGCAGCCGCACTTCGCATCCGGCCTCGGCAAGCAGGGGGCGGTAGTACGTCAGGGAGGCGCGGATCTTGGCGGCCAGGGTGTCGCCAATGCCCTCTTCTCGGCCCCGGATGACGACTGCCTGGCCTTCCGGGTCGCCAAAGCACAGCCGTACGCGGACGCCGTCGGCTGCGCGCTCGGCGAGCATCTTGGCAACATGCGGATTGGACTGCGCGAAGAACGTGCCGGAGAAGACGAGGACGCCGATCTCCTCCCGTGCCTCCCGCAGCAGGGAGATCCACATGTCCCGCGGGACGCTCGCGCGGTTCGGGTAGGTGCCGACAAGTTCGGTGCCTAACCCGTCGCCGGGCCTCGCGGCCCGTCGTGGCGGGGCGGGCCAGAGGAAGGTCTCCTCCACGCGCAGGTGGCGCGCGACCCGGAAGCGGTGGCGTGGGTGGGGAACGCGACCGCCGAGCCAGCGACTTACCGTCTTGGGGTCCACCTCGCAGACTTCCGCGAGCGATTCGGGTGAAACGCCGCGCTGGGCAAGTACGGAGTGCAGTCGCTCGTTCACAGGGTTATGGAAGCGGTGCCCGGCGTGATCACGCAAGGACGTTATGGGACGTTCTCGTGGGACCTCTGTCGCGTCAGGTGCCTACCCTGGCGGCATGGAGCTCATCGTCCTGTGGGACATCGACCACACCCTCATCGAGAACGCGGGGGTGAGCAAGGAGATCTACGCGGCTGCTTTCTCGGCACTCTCGGGAAGTCGGCCGACCGGGCCGGCGTGGACAGAGGGGCGCACGGATCGCCTGATCATGCGCGACATGTTCCTTCGGGACGGTCTGCCCGAGCCGGACTGGCCCGCTGTCGAGGCCGCCCTCGCCCACGCTGGGAAGGAGCGCCTCGGCGATCTACGGCTACGGGGGACCGCTCTGCCAGGCGTACGCGAGGCCCTCAAGGCAGCCTCGGCACATGATGACTGGGTGTCTTCGGTCCTCACCGGCAACATCGTCGCTAACGCTCGTGTGAAACTGTCCGCCTTCGGCCTCGATCCCCTCCTGGACCTGTCCGCCGGCGCTTACGGCGCGGACGCGGAGCTCCGTCCCGACCTTGTAGCGGTCGCCCGCGAGCGGGCCCGGCGGCTCCACGACGTGGCGGCCGACGTGCCCATCGTGCTGGTGGGGGACACGCCGCGAGATGTCGAGGCCGCCCTTGCCACGGACTCCGGGATCATCGCGGTCGCCTCGGGCATCCACAGCGCCGAGGAGCTTGCCGCCGCCGGCGCGTCCGTGGTGCTGCCGGATCTGTTGGATACCGCGGAGCTTCTCGGCATCCTGGAGACCTTCGCGGTGAACGGAAAACGTTCCAGGACGTCCTTGGGCTGTCCCTATACGCGGTGACGGGGTCCCCGGACGCCCGGCCAGTATCAGGGCTCCCAACAGGCAACCAGCCCAAGGAGCCCCACGTGATCGGCGAAGTCACCGGGATCCGGAAGATCCGGATGCTCTACCTCCAGCTGCTGTACCGCTGCAACTTCGAGTGCGACCACTGCTTCCACGGCAAGAGGCTCCAGCACGCCGACGCCTTCACCTCCGAGCAAGCCATCAACATCATCACGCTAATGCGCGAGCAGTACGGCACCGAGGCCGTCACCCTGCTCGGTGGGGAGCCGTTCGTCTACAAGGGCCTCGCCCAGGTTGTCCGGCACGCCAAGGAGGAACTGGGCCAGCATGTCGAGATCTGCACCAACGGGTACCGGATCGAGCGCCGCTTGACCGAGATCGCTCCCCACCTGGACCTGCTGCGCGTCTCCTTGGAAGGGATCGGCTCGACCAACGACCGTATCCGCAAGGCCGGCAGCTACCAGAGTGCGCTCGAGGCTCTCGCCCTCGCGCGGCGGATCGGTGTCCCCACCGGGGTGACCATGACGGTCACCGCCCAGAACATCAACGAAGTGCTGCCCCTCGCGCGTACCCTCACGCGCTTCGGGGTGCGTCAGCTGAAGCTGCACCACCTGCGGGCGGTCGGCAACGCCGCGGACCACCCCGAGCTGCTGGTCACCGACCCAACCGCCTACGGCAGGCTCCGCGAGGAGCTCCAGACGGCCGAACTGGCCATCGAGGTCATCGTCGACGAGGACCTGTCCGAGCACGGCGCCCCGGAGATCTGCGCGCCGTCCGACGGCCCGGGCGAGATCGAACGGATCGAGGCCGACCCGCGCGGCGCGCTCACCATGTCCTGCAAGGCCGTCGGCAAGGACTCGCACGCGTTCTGGTACGAGAAGTCCGCCAACCACATCGTCCACCGGCCCTCCGCCACGGACGAGCTCACGCTCGCGGTACCGGACGTGGTGTACGCCCGTGCCTGACAGCCCGCTGTTCGAGAGCCTCGAAGGCTTACGGGGCACGGGGAAGTCGACCATCGCGCCGATGCTGGCCGAGGCCCGCGAGGCCGTCCTCGTCCCCACCGTGCCACCCGTCTTCCAGCCCCTGAGGCGTGAGGTGGACAAGCGGAGGAATGTCGAGGCACGGATGTGCTTCTACCTCGCCGCGCTGTTCACCGCGGCCGACGAGATACGGCGCCACCTGACGGCCGGCGTCCCGGTCGTCGTGGAGAGCTACTTTGCCCGCTGCCTGGCCAACCACCGCGCCCTCGGGGCCGGCCTCGGCATCACACTGCCGCCCGCCCTGCCCCAGCCCGTCACCTACCACCTTGTCTGCGCCGAGGGCGAGCGCCAGCGCCGCCTCGCCTCGCGGGACAAGCCGGTCTCCCACTGGGACGCCCTCGTCGAGACCGTCACGGACCGGGTGACCGACGCCTACGCCCCGTTCCCGATGCATCACGTGGACACCACGGACCTCAGCCCCGACCAGGTCCTCCAGGCGATCGTCACCACCGACACGCAAGGAGCACACCCCCGTGCAGACACAGAGCCTTTGGGAGTACACCCTCACCTTCTTCCCCCAGTTCGTCGCCACGCTGAGGGAGCGGGTTGCCCCTGACGCCACCGTTGCGGTAGTCGGCGCGAGCGACGGCAAGTTCGTCCTGCCGCTCGCCGCCGCCGGATACCGCGTCCTCGCCATCGAACGCGACGAGCTCGCTGTGCACGGTGGAGAGGTCCACCTCCCGGGTGACAATCACGCCCGCGCACTGGGCCTGATCGACCGGCTCAAACTCGAAGAACTCCACGACCGCGTACGGGTCGTAGAGGAAGACCTCCTTCACGGCGAGCCCCTGAACATCCCGTGCGACGCAGTCTGGACGAGCTGTTCATGGCACTACAGTGCCAACCACGACCGCCCTCTTGCCGAGTTCGTCGATCGCATGCAGCGCCTGGTCCGTCCCGGCGGTGTGTTCGGCTCGGAGTTCATGATGCCCGTCGAGAAACGCCACCACCTGGTCGAGCACTACACCTCCCCCGAACGCCTTCGGCAGCACTTCATCGGCGACTGGGACGTCCTGCTCACGCTACGCACGAACGAGTTCACCGAGCGGGCACATATCGGCCAACTCCAGGACCACACACACCGCATGGGCCTGTTCCTCGCGGCCCGAACGTCCACCCTCCTCCACTGATACGGAAAGAAGGACTCATGAAGCACGAATACGAGGCGAAGTTCCTGGCCGTCGACGTCGCCGACCTCCAGGCCAAGCTCACCACCCTCGGCGCCGTCCAGGCGTTCCCGCGCACCCTCCTCACCCGCAAGATCTTCGAGAACGACGCCCTCGACGGAGGAGCGTGGCTCCGCCTGCGGGACGAGGGCACCCGCTCGACGCTCACGCTCAAGCAGGTCACCGACGCCACCACGATCGACGGCACGACCGAGATCGAGACCGAGGTCACCGACCTGCACGCCATGGCCGACATCCTCCGCCGACTCGGCCTCACCGAGGTCCGCTACCAGGAGAACTACCGTGAGGAGTGGCGCCTCGGCGAGGTCGCCTTCGACTTCGACACCTGGCCCGACCTCCCCACCTTCGTGGAGATCGAGGGCCCCGACGAGGCGTCCGTCCGGCAGGCGGCGGCCCTGCTCGACCTCGACTACTCCGAGGCCCGGTTCGGCAGCGTCGACGAGATCTACAAGAGCGAGGCCGGCCGCGACATCCTCGCCGAGCCCACCCTGCTCTTCGCCGACGCCGAGAAGCAGGAGGTCCCCTCCGCGACGGTCCGAGGCCGTTGATCCCGAAGGTGGACAAGTGATGCTTACGGAAGTCGCGTTACCGCACAGGGTGATCCCAGGGATCGCCGAGTTCGCCCGCGGCGGACTGCCCGCGCCAGCATCCACCGACGACGGCAACAAATGGGTCGACGGCTTCTGCTGGCTCTACTGCGGCCAGCAGTGGACCCGCGTCCTGTGGATCGGCCCCGCCAGCGTCGCCGGCACCCAGGCCCCCATGTACGCGTGCGGCGCCTGCATCCGTGTGCTCCAGGAACGGGTCTGGCAGTCCATCCTCAGCAAGGATGAACCGGTTCGCCCTGACCGGCCGAGCGAGACCCCCGCGCTGGAACCACCCTCCGCACGGCGTGTCGGCAGGCATCGGGGTCACAGCAGGTTCCTCCGCCGACGTTAGGCTCCCGCCCTGGCCCTGAAGTGCCAGCCGTCCCCCGCGGCATGAGCCCCGTGGCCAGGGCGGGCCTCAGTCCCTGCTCGTACTTGGCAGGCCCTTTCAATCTCGATGTCATGCGGCTGCTCCGACACCGGCGCACCGTCCCTCCCCCTCGATACGGTCTTGCAGCGTCCCGCACGGCCGGAAGACGACAAGGCGGCGGGCCATCCTCGCCCGCAGCGCCGAGGTTGAGCCCGAGTGGGCGACGGTTCTGCACACGGATCTCAACCGCTGGCTGGGCCACCCCTGCCTGATCGCCCCCCCGTGGTGAGCGATGGGGCCTGCGACTGGGCCTGCCGGACTGGTACTACCACCCTGGACTCCTGCGGGACCATCCCCCCGAAGCCCCGTACAACGAGCTTGTCGCCATCCCCGATGCCGAGCTGCCGGAATTAATCGGGGCCCTGATGGGCGATCTTGAAACGGCCGCCTCGATCGCGCCGTCGGCTCCGGTGACAGGGAAGTAATGCGGGTCGGCGAGGGGGCCGCGGTTGCTACCGTCGATCCCGTATTCCGCCACTCGCCGGATCAGAAGGATCTTCCTCATGCATGATGCCCGCGCCCTGATTGAAATGGGTGCCGAAGCGGTTCGTCGGCTCGCTCGTCGCGGTTACTCCCTGGACCTGTCCGAGCTGGAGTCCCTCCAGTCTCGTCGCAACCAGAACATCCGCTCGGCCGACGAGCTGCGGGCCGAGTCCAAGCGGGTGGCGAGTGAGGTTCAGCAGACGGCCAAGCAGGGCGGCGACATCACGAAGCTGAAGGAGCGTGCCCGCGAGATCAAGGAGCAGGTCCGCGACATCGAAGCAGGGCAGGAAGAGATCGAGGCCCAGCTCCGTGATCTGCTCCTGAGCATCCCGAACCTGCCGGACGACTCCGCGCCCGATGGCGACTCCGAGGAGTTCGCCATCGAGATCCGGCGCGTCGGCACGCCTCCAGCGTTTCCGTTCGAGCCCAAGGACCACGTCGATCTCGGAGAGGCCACAGGCATCCTCGACTTCGGCCGCGCGACGAAGCTGTCCGGCCCGCGGTTCGCGGTCTCCCGCGGCGCCGGCGCCGCTCTGGAGCGCGCCCTGGCCACACTCTTCCTCGACATCCACACCCGCCGACACGGGTACACCGAGTACGCGGTCCCCTACCTCGTCTCCCGCAAGACCATGACCGGTACCGGACAGCTCCCGAAGTTCGAGGAGGACCTGTTCAAGACCGGCGTTGCAGACCGCGAGCTCTTCCTCATCCCGACGGCCGAGGTCCCGCTGACCAACCTCTACGCCGACGAGATCATCCCGCCCGCCGAGCTGCCGCTCGCGTTCACGGCGCACACCCCGTGCTTCCGGTCGGAGGCCGGCTCGTACGGCCGCGACACCCGCGGTCTGATCCGCCAGCACCAGTTCGCCAAGGTCGAGATGGTCAAGATCGTCGATCCGGAGACGGCGGACGCCGAGCTGGAGACGATGGTCGGCCACGCCGAGGCGTGCCTCAAGGAGCTCGGCCTCGCCTACCGGGTCATCAAGCTGCCCGTCGGCGACACGGGCTTCTCCGCCCAGCTCACGTACGACCTCGAGGTCTGGATCCCGAGCCAGAACACGTACCGCGAGATCTCCTCGGTCTCCAACTTCGGCACCTTCCAGGCCCGCCGGGCGAACATCCGAACCCGAGGCGAGGACGGCAAGCCCAAGCTCGTCGCCACCCTCAACGGTTCCGGCCTGCCCGTCGGCCGCACCCTGGCCGCGCTCCTGGAGCAGTGCCAGCAGCAGGACGGCTCGATCGTCCTTCCCGAATCTCTCTTCCCGTACCTCGGCTTCCGCCGTATCTCGGCGGACGGAACACCGGAGGCATAACGTGCTCGTCGGCGTCTGTGACTTCCCTGGTAGCTACGCCTTTCCGCCCGCCGGTTACGGCGGGATCGAACGATGGCTGTGGGCGGTCGCCGTAGGCGCCCGTGCCGCAGGCGCCGACGTACACCTCCTCGGGCCGGGCTGGCTCACGGACCTGGAACACGACTGGGTCCGCAAGCCGGTCCGCCTGGAGGACCTCACCCCCGGCTCGCTCGCCGAGGGCGACCTGCGTGACAGCGGGTACGACCTCCTGGTCGTCGGCCACGAGTACCCGTCGCTTCCCGCGTGGACGCGCACCTGGAACGAGCTGGACTGCGACGTCGCCACCTTCCAGCACTCGCCGGTCTTCAAGCACGCCGCCACCGCCTTCGACGGCCGGCGGTCGCGCCTGTACTGCTATTCGCCCGAGATGATCGAGCGCTACGCCGAGCACCAGCCGATCCCTGAGCTTGCCGTCCACCTCGGCCTCCACGAGGAGGAGCCACCGGCCACCGCGGGCACGGACCTCGTCTGGCTCGGCCGGATCGATGAGGAGAAGGCGCCGCACATCGCCGTACGCGCCGCGCAGATCCTCGGCCGTCGCATCCGGATCGTCGGCCCCGTCTTTGACGAGGAGTACGTGCGCCGGCACGAACGCCTCCTGGCCGCCGGCCACGTGAAGTGGGTTGGGGAACTCGGCGGCGCGGACAAGACCGCCGCCATCGCCGATGCCTCAGTCTTCGTTTACACCTACGCCCGTGACTACGTGGAAGCCGGCGCAGCGGTCTTCGGAGAATCCCTCCGCGCCGGCACTCCCATGGCCGCCCTGACCTGGCGCGAAGGAACCTGCGCCCACGTCGCCCTGTGCGAAGAGACGGGCGCGGTCGCGGTCGTTGACCCCAAGGAGGAGGACGAGACGGCGGCACGAAGGCTCGCCGACGCGATCGAACAGGTGGCAAGCCTCGACCACCGGCGCGTCCAGGCGATCGGAATGCAGCGCTTCGACCCGGCGCGCCACTTCCAGGCGATGTCGGCACGATCGTGCTGACCCGCGCGGCCGGCACCGTCGGAGACGACTTGGCCCAGCGGATACCCGGCGTACTGAGCGCCGCGTTAGGCCCCCACTGGGAGTTCACCGCCGACGGTCCCCACATCGAGATTCTTCACCCGCACAGGGGCAGCCCCTACCAGCCGCCACGCAGATCACCCACGTGGAGGGAGATCCTCGACTCCCTGGAAGCCGGCTTCGCGCGCGACGGCGCCCCACGTGACACCTGCCTCCCGCTCCGGTGGGGCAGGGAGACCGAACTGACGATCTCTGCTATCCAGGCCCTGGATCCGCTCCTCAAGGATGGCCAACCCCGTACGCATCGAAGCGGATTCATCCCGCAGCCGGTCGTCCGCTTCACAGGCCAACGGGACGCGGAAGGCCAGTTGAAGGACGGCTTCCTGACCTCCTTCGTCAATGTCTCCCGAGTCCAACCCATAGGGAGCCTGGACGAGTACGGCGCCATCCTCGACGGCTGGCTTACCGTCCTCTCCCAACTCGGCTTCCACGCCCGCCACCTGAGCATCTACGGCACGCTCACCCCATGGCGCCGACGGCAGGTCGAAGGCATCACACTGCGGTTCCGGCACCTCGACCTCACGCTCGGCGACATAGTCCTGCTGTGGAACACCACCCACCCACACCGTCTGGCCGTCGACCTCGGCACCGGGCTGGAGCGGCTGGCCTGGGCACGTACCCTGCAACGCTGGCACCACCTGATCTATGGCCGATTCGCCGATGTCGCGTCGGCGACCACACTGGATGCAATCCGTACCGCCACACTCCTCCTCGGACAGGAGGTCACTCCAGCCGCCCGAGGAGCGGGCGGAATCACTCGGCGAGTGATAGGCGCCATCGAGCGGCAGACTGCACTCCTCGGTGTCGGAGCAGTGGTCCGGGATATGTACAACTACTGGTCGCTCTTCACCGCCATGACGGCCCCGTGGCCCGTGGTCGCCTGCGTCATCGAACAGCAAATGTGCCGCTACAGCTCTGACGGTTGCCCGGCTGAGTAGCCGTCCGCCCAATACGCCCAGCACGGCACAAACGATCTTCACGTGGAATTCACGATTCCACTACATCTCGCGCCCGCACCTGGCAGCATCAGTGCCCTCTTCGTCTCCGGAAATGCCGTGGGGGCTTCTTGTGCGTGCCAGAGCGATCGTTGGGGCGGCGTTGGCTGTCGGGGTGCTCGCCGGGTGTGGGAGTGGTGGGGCTGGTGACGGCAAGCGGGTGGAAGAGGCGGCGGCGACCAGTACCACGCCCGCGCCTGCGGTCGTGTTGACGCTCGTCGAGGATGACGTGAGCGCCGAGGCCGCCGAGATCCTCGTGAACGTGCTCGCCAACGACACCGTGACCGCGACCTCTGACGGCGGGGAGAAGCCGATGAGCGGTGTGTTCGACGGGGGCGAGTACCAGCTGACCGTCGACTCGCCGCCCGCTCACGGCACGGCCGAGGTCGACGGCTCCTCCATCAGCTACACGCCGACGGCCGGGTACGCGGGCGAGGACGAGTTCACCTATCGGGTCGAGCACAGCTCCCCCGGAACGGCTCGTGGCACCGCGGTCGTGCGCATCACCGTCGCCGCGCCCGTCGTCACACCGAGCCCCACGCCCACCCCGGAGCCGCCGCCGACGCCCACCCGTACGCAGAAGGTGGCGCCGCCGGCGATCTATCCGAACTGCGACGCCGCGCGCGCCGCCGGCGCCGCGCCCGTGCGGCGGGGTGACATCGGGTACGGGAGCCACCTCGACCGGGACGGGGACGGGGTGGGGTGCGAGCCGTACTCCGGCGGATCCGGGGGGTCCGGAGGGTCCACCAGCGGAAGCGGGGGAGGCGGCGGCAGCACGTACTACGCCAACTGCAGCGCCGCCCGGGACGCCGGCGCCGCGCCCGTGCGGCGTGGCGACCCCGGGTACGGGCGGCACCTCGACCGTGACGGGGACGGGGTCGGGTGCGAGGGATGAAGTTAGGCTCGTAAGCCGAGACCGTCAGCCCTGAGAGACCCTGAGAGAGGCCCCCCTCATGCCCCGCATCCCCTCCCCCGCCATAGCCGCCGCCGGGCTCGTCGGTGGGTACGCCGTCGCCCGGTGGACCAAGAAGCGGCCGCTCGGGGGCGTCGTGCTCGCCGCCGCCGGGGCGCTTGCCGCGCGGGAGTGGCAGCAGGCGGCCGGCGGGAAGGCCGCCACCGCGCTCACCGGGGCGTACGTCGCCGCGTTCGCCGGGTCGCACCCACTCGCGAAGAAGGTCGGTGCCTGGCCCGCCGTGTTCGGCGTCGCCGGGGCCATGGCCGGTGCCTCCTGGGCCGTCACCCGGGGCAAAAGCTGAAATCGGGAGGGCGTTGAACGCCCCGCCCGAACCGTACGTACTACACAGTGCCCTCCCCATGAGCGCTGGGCGGGCGGGTCCCCTATCCCCTTGCCCGCCCAGCGCGTGGCCCACCGGTGCGCCCCGAACCCTCGAATCACAACGGGGCCACCGGTGCCGCCTCCGGGCGGCCTCACCCGCCCAGCGCGTGGCTCACCGTGTAGATCAGCAGGCCCGCCAGCGCGCCCACCACCGTGCCGTTGATGCGGATGAACTGAAGGTCCCGGCCGATGTTCGCCTCGATCTTCTTCGAGGTCTGGTCCGCGTCCCAGCTCGCCACCGTGTCGCTGATCAGCGACGTGATCTCCGTGCGGTACGTCGTCACCACATAGGCCGCCGCGTCCTCCGCCCACCCCTCGACCTTCGTCTGCAGGCGGCTGTCCGTCACCAGCCGGCCGCCCAGGGAGATCAGCGACGCCCGTGCCCGCAGACGGAGCTGGCTGCGCTCGTCCTCCGCCGCCGCGATGATCATGCCGCGTACCGACGCCCACGCCGACGCGATGATGTCCTGCACCTCCGGACGCGCAAGCAGCTCACCCTTCAGGCGTTCCACCCGCGCCCTGGTCTCCGTGTCGCCCTGGAGATCGGCCGCGAAGTCCGTCAGGAAGCGGTCGATCGCGCCGCGCGCCGGGTGCCCCGGCATGTCCCGCATCTCCGTGACGAAGCGCAGCAGCTCCTTGTAGACCCGCTCGCCCACCTTGCGGTCCACGAAGCGCGGCGTCCAGCCCGGCGCGCCGCCCTGGACCGCGTCCATCACCGAGTCCGCGTGGAAGACGAGCCAGTCGTGCGCCCGCGTGCACACCAGGTCCACCGCCCGGCGGTGCGCCCCGTCCTCGACGATCTTCTCCAGCGTCTTGCCGATCCCCGGCGCGACCTCCGCCGCCTCCGCCCGCCGCGTGATCGCCTCACCGACCACCGCCTGGACATCCGCGTCCCTGAGCACCGTCAGGGCGCCCCGGAGCGCCGTCGACAGTTCGCGCGTCACCCGGTCCGCGTGGTCCGGCTCCGCCAGCCACGCCCCCAGCCGGCCCGCGATGCCCAGCGCCTGCAGCCGTCCCCGTACGACATCCGCGGACAGGAAGTTCTCGCCGACGAACGAGCCCAGCGTGGTCCCGAGCTGGTCCTTCTTCGTCGGGATGATCGCCGTGTGCGGGATCGGCAGCCCCAGGGGCCGCCGGAACAGCGCCGTCACCGCGAACCAGTCCGCGAGCGCGCCCACCATGCCGGCCTCCGCCGCGGCCGCCACGTACCCGGCCCAGGAACCCCACCCCGCGTTCTCCGCCCAGGTCGCCAGGGCGTAGACCACCGCCACCGCGAGAAGAAGGCCCGTGGCGAGGGCCTTCATACGGCGCACCCCGCGGTGCCGCTCCGCATCCGCCGCCGTGTACGCGAACGCCACCAGCGGCCGTCTCGCCTCACGCACACCCGGGCGCGCCGCCCCGCCACCGGCCGCGCCCGACACCCCGCCACCGGCCGCGCCCGACGCCCCGCTCCCGGGCTCGCCCCTCGCCGCGCTGCCGGACTCGCGCCTCATGTCGCTCATCACCCCACCTCCCTACATCAGGGACTTCCCGGGCGCACCTCAAGTTCCCGATCCCCGTACATCTTCGCGATCACGGCCTCGATGTCCGGTTCCCGCACCGACAGATCCACCAGGGGGTACGCCTGCGCCACCGCGGCCACCAGCGGTGCCGCCGACGCCGAGGCGGGGAAGGCGAGGATCTGTCGCACCCCGCCGCCCTCCGCCCGTACGAAACGCGCGCCCGCGACCTCGATCGGCGGCAGCTCCCGCTCCAGGTCCACCACCAGGAGGCGTTCGCTCGCACCGATCTCGTGCAGCCCCGCCAGCTCCCCGTCGTACATCAGCCGCCCGTGGTCGATCACCATCACGCGCCTGCAGAGCTGCTCGATGTCCGTCAGGTCGTGGGTGGTCAGCAGGACGGTCGTGCCCCGCGAGGCGTTGAGCTCGCGCAGGAACTCCCGTACCCGCGCCTTCGACACCACGTCGAGGCCGATCGTCGGCTCGTCCAGGTACAGCACGTCCGGGTCGTGCAGCAGCGCCGCCGCGATGTCGCCGCGCATCCGCTGGCCCAGGGAGAGCTGCCGTACGGGGACGTCGAGCAGGTCGCCCAGTTCGAGGAGGTCCACACAGCGTGCGAGGTTGGCGGCGAACCGCTCGTCGGGGATCCGGTACATCCGGTGCATCAGCCGGTACGAGTCCTTCAGCGGCAGGTCCCACCAGAGCGTCGTCCGCTGCCCGAACACCACCCCGATCCGCTGCGCGAGCCGCATCCGCTCCCGATTGGGGCCTCCCCTGCTCGAGCGAAGCCGAGAGCTTGGGGAAGGATCGATCCCCGCGACCCGCAGCCGGCCCCCGGTCGGGGTGAGGATGCCCGTCAGCATCTTGATCGTGGTCGACTTCCCCGCACCGTTCGGGCCGATGTAACCGACCATCTCGCCGCGCTCCACACCGAAGCTGATCCCGTCGACCGCCCGCACCTCGCGCTTCTCGCGGCGCAGCAGCCCCGCCCGCCTGCGGACCGTGAAGACCTTCTCCACACCCTCCAGCTCGATGAAGGCCATGCTCAGCTCCCTGTGCTTCGGTACGAACGGAGTCCGGCGCGCCACGCCCACCCCGCGAGGACGCAACACCCCAGCGCCACCAACGGAGACGCGAACGCCAGCGACGACGGCACGCCGGCCGGAGCGGGCCGCCCCAGCACGTACAGCGCCGGCAGCCAGCTCACGAAAGCCAGCGGCACGACGTACACGACACCCCGCACCAGGTCCTGCGCGAAGATCGCCGGCGGGTACTGCAGGAGCGTGTTGCCGCCGTACGTGAACGAGTTGGTCACCTCCGCCGCGTCCTGCGCCCAGAACAGCACCGACGCCCCCACCACCATCACCGCCGCGAAGATCACCGCGCCGCTCACCACCATCACCGGCAGGAGCAGCACCTTCACCGCCGTCCACTCCACGTCCAGCACGATCAGCGCCCAGACCAGCACGAACAGCCCCTGTGCCACCCGGCCGAGCCTCCTTAGCGCGAACTTGTCCGCCGCCACCTGGGCGAGCACCGGCGCCGGCCGCATCAGGAACATGTCGAGCGAGCCGTCCCGCACCCGCCGGCCCATCCGCTGGAGCGAGCCCATCGTCAGGTCCGCGATCCCGAAGGAGGTGCCGGCCGCCCCGTACAGGAACGCGACCTCGGCGAAGGAGAAGCCACCCAGGCCCTCCACCTGGCCGAACATCAGCAAAATGACAACGAAGTCGAAGAACGTGACGCAGAAGGAGGTGACGAGGGTCAGGGCGAAGGACGCGCGGTACGTCATCGTCGAGCGGATCCACATCCCGGCGACCATCCGGTACGTACGCCAGGAGGTGAGCCACGCCGCCCGGCCGGCCGCGAGCCGTGACCTGCGGCCGGACTCCCCGGGCATCGCGCGACGCGTGCCGGAGCCGCTGGAGCCACCCGAGCCACCGGAGCCGCCCGCGCCGCCGGACCCACCCGACCCGCCGGAGTCCCGCGAGCCGCCGGAGTCCCGCGAGTCCTTACGACAGGCCTCCCGCGGCGCGGACGGATCCTCGGTCGCCGTGGACTCACCCACCCTGCACCACCACCTTCCGCGTCGCCAGCGACTGCGCCAGCCGCCCCGCGAGCAGCAGCACCGCCGCCCAGCAGAGCTGGAAGCCGTACGCCCCGAGGAGTCCCCACCCCTCGTACCGCTCCAGATACACGTCCGCCGGGATCTGGAGCATCGACGCCCACGGCAGCATCCGCGCCACCTCGCCCAGCGCGCCCGGGAAGACGTTCAGCGGCAGCAGCATCCCCGAGAAGAACAGCCCGCCCAGCCACGCCACCTGCACCACCCCCTGACCGTCCATCAGCCAGAACGCGGACATCGCGACCAGGTACCAGATCGCGAAACCGACCGTCGCCCCCAGCGCGATCGCCAGCAGGAACGCGATCCAGGTCGACGGACGCGACGGCAGCCGGAAGTCGAACACGAGCGCCCCCACCGCCATCGGCACCACCCCGCGGCCGAGCAACTGATACGCGCAGCGACCCGCGTTGGCCGAGAACCACCAGGCCTGCAGGTCCGCCGGACGGTAGAGGTCGACGGCGATGTCACCCGTACGGATGCGCTCGATCAGCTCGTCCTCGAACCCGCCGCCCATCATCCCGCACACCGCGATCAGCCCCTGGCCGATCCACACATAGGCGAGCGCGTCCGCCATCTCGTAGCCACCCAGTCGGGGCCGCTCGTCCCACAGGGCCATATAGGTGTACGCCAGGATGAACCCGAAGACGGTGTTGGTGAACAACCCCGCCGCCGTCGCCATCCGGTACGTGGCATGGCGCCGGAAGCCACCCGCGGCCACCGTCGCGTACAGCCGCAGCATCTCGCGTCGCCTTCCTCCCGGCACCGAACCGCACAGCACCCGCACCGAACCGCACCGAACCCGCATCGAAGCGCACGACCCTAGCGAGCCGCGCTCCGCCACCGCGACTCCTTTTCGAGTCGCATTCCTCAGGTTCTGTCCCGATACGTGCACTATGGGGAAGGCCATGCCTCCTTCATCCGGTACGGGAGTTCCAGACATGCGCGACGACCAGCCAGCCCCTCCACACCGGCCCGGCTGGACGCCGAGGGACCCCACGGTCCCCGCCACACCGCCACCCCCGCCCCCCGCGCCCCCCGGCGCGCCCGGACGCGCGCGGCGCTCCCGCCCCCGGCGCATCCTGCGGGCGCTGCTCCGCACCACCCTCGTCGGCACCGTGCTGCTCGCCGCCGCGTTCGTCGCCGGATACCTGCTCGTCGACATCCCGCCCGCCAACGCCACGGCGACCGCCCAGTCCAACATCTACCTCTACCGCGACGGCAGCCAGATCGCCCGCGACGGCGAGGTCAACCGAGAGAACGTACGCCTCGCGCACATCCCCCTCACCGTCCAGCACGCCGTACTCGCCGCCGAGGACCGCGACTTCTCCTCCGCACGCGCCGTCGACCCCAAGGCCATGGTCCGCGCCGCCTGGAACACCCTCACCGGCAAGGGCCGCCAGTCCGGCTCCACCATCACCCAGCAGTACGTCAAGAACTACTACCTCGGCCAGGAACAGACCGTCACCCGCAAGGTGAAGGAGTTCTTCATCGCGATCAAACTCAACCGGGAGAAGAGCAAGGACGAAATCCTCGAGGGATACCTGAACACCAGTTACTTCGGCCGCAACGCCTACGGAATCCAGGCCGCCGCCCGCGCCTACTACGGCAAGGAAGCCTCCGAACTCGACACCGGCGAAGGCGCCTACCTGGCCTCGCTCCTCAACGCCCCCAGCGCCTACGACATCGCCACCCACCCCGAGAACCGGCCCCGCGCGCTCGCCCGCTGGAACTACGTCCTCGACGGCATGGTCAAAGAGCGGTGGCTCTCCCCCGCCGACCGCGCCACCACCACCTTCCCCACCCCCCAGACCGCACCCCCCGCCACGGGACTCTCCGGACAACGCGGCTACATCGTCCAGGCCGTCGAGGACTACCTCACCGCCAACGGCGTCCTCGACGAGAACACCCTCGCCGGCGGCGGCCACCGCATCACCACCACCCTGGAGAAGGAGAAACAGGACGCCCTCGTCACCGCCGTCGACGACAAGGTCATGTCCCGGCTCGACCCCGCACGCAACCCGGTCGACCGGTACGTACGGGTCGGCGGCGCGGCGATCGAGCCGTCCACCGGCCGCGTCGTCGCCATGTACGGCGGCATCGACTACACCCGGCAGTACGTCAACAACGCCACTCGCCGCGACTACCAGGTCGGCTCCACCTTCAAACCCTTCGTCCTCACCGCCGCGATCGAACACACCTCACTCACCCAGGACGGCGAGCCCATCACCCCGAACACCTACTACGACGGCGCCGACAAACGCCCCGTACAGGGCTGGCACGGCGCCCACTACGCCCCCGCCAACGAGGACGACGCCTCGTACGGCGCCATCACCGTCCGCACCGCCACCGACGACTCGGTCAACACCGTGTACGCACAGATGGCCGTCGACGTCGGACCCGCGAAGGTCAAGGAGACCGCCGTCGCCCTCGGCCTTCCCGCCCGCACCCCCGACCTCAACGGCTCCCCCTCCATCGCCCTGGGCCCCGCCACCGCGAGCGCCCTCGACATGGCCGAGGCCTACGCCACCCTCGCCAACCACGGCCGCCACAACACGTACACACTCGTCGAACGCATCACCAAGGACGGCCAGGACCTCAACCTGCCGTCCCCCGACCCCCGCCAGGTGGTCAGCAGGGAAGCCGCCGACACGACGACACACGTCCTGCGCGGCGTCGTCGAGAGCGGCACGGGAACGGCCGCGCTGGCCGCCGGCCGCCCGGCCGCCGGCAAGACGGGAACCGCCGAGGACGACAAGGCCGCCTGGTTCGCGGGCTACACCCCCGACCTCGCCACCGTCGTCACCATCCTGGGCCAGGACCCCGACACCGCCGAGCAGAAACCGCTGTACGGCGCACTCGGCCAGAACCGGATCAACGGGGGCGGCACCCCCGCCGAGATCTGGGGCCACTTCACCCGGGAGGCACTCGCCGGGACACAGGCGCGGGACTTCGAACTCGAACTGGGCGAAGGAGCGGACGAGTGGCTGGAACCGCTGGATCCCCCTCAGCCGGAAGGACCGGCCCAGAAGGACCAGGAAGAACCCGAGGACGAGCGGCTGGGCCAGGCCGGCCCGAACGGACCGCGCCAACCCCGACTGCCCGACCTGCCCCAGACGCCCCAACTGCCACGCCCCGAGAAGGAACCGCTGCCACGCCGGGAGACCGAGCCGCAGCCACGGGCCGAGACGGTCCAGCCGGACCAGCAGCCACCCCCACCGGAACCAAGGACGGGGACGGGGACGGGGACGGGGACGCCGGAACAGCCGGCACCACAGCCGCCACGACCGGAGACGATCCAGCCGGACCCGCGACCACCGGGTCAGTGACCCGACGTCACCTTCAACCCCACCACGGCCACAAGCAGCAGAGACACGAAGAAGATCCGCGCGGCGGTCGCCGGCTCACCGAGCACCACCATGCCGAACACCGCCGCGCCGGCCGCGCCGATACCGACCCACACGCCGTACGCCGTACCGATCGGCAGCGTCTTCGCGGCCTGCGACAACAGCAGCATCGAGGCGACGATCCCGGCGCCCGTGAAGACGCTCGGCCAGAGACGGGTGAACCCGTCCGTGTACTTCATGCCGATGGACCAGCCGACCTCAAGCAGACCGGCGACGATGAGAAGAACCCAGGCCATGACGACGAACACCTCCGCGAGACGGAACAACAGCGGTGCGTCGTCTTTGCGTACTGCGGTGCAGCGGGCCCGGTACGGCGCGTCTCGTCGGGTGTGTCCACAGTAGCAAGAAGAAGACGAAAGGCCTGGTGACACCGGTCACCAGGCCCTTCGCGGAAAGTCCTACAGGTCCTACAGGTCCTACAGATACAGCCCGGTGGTGTCCTTCGAACCCTCGAACCGGTCCGCGGCCACCGCGTGCAGGTCGCGCTCCCGCATCAGGACGTACGCGACGCCCCGCACCTCGACCTCGGCACGGTCCTCCGGGTCGTACAGCACCCGGTCACCGGTCTCGACCGTACGGACGTTCTGGCCGACCGCGACGACCTCCGCCCAGGCCAGCCGACGGCCGACGGCTGCGGTCGCCGGAATGAGGATGCCGCCGCCCGAGCGGCGCTCCCCCTCCGGGGAGTCGGTCCGGACCAGGACACGGTCGTGAAGCATCCGGATGGGCAGCTTGTCGTGGGTGTTCTCGCTCACGGCTCGAACCTACCCGCCCGGGCCTGCCCGCCGTACTCGGGAGGGGTCATCCCTTGCGCTTGCGCGTCGACACCGCGAGCAGCCCGACGAGCGCGACGGCGACGAGAGCCACCGGAACCACGCGCTCCAGACGGGGTGCGCCGTCGTCGCCGGTGAACCGGGCCTTCACGTCCGACACCGTCCGGTTCACGGCGACGAACGCCCGCCCGGCGGTCTGGTCGACCGTGGAGGCGACCTTCGCCTTCGCGTCACCGATGATCGTCTTCGGATGCATCCGAATGCCGATCTCGTCGAGAGTCTCGGCAAGCTGCTCGCGCCGGCGGACGATGTCCGCCTCGATCTGCGCAGGGGTCCTGGCCTCCGACACCGCGCTGCCTCCGTAGTCGTAATCGGTCGTTGACGGACAGTCTCTCAGTTTCTCCGTCCGCGGTCTGTCTCAGGCCCCCATTAGGCTCGGTCGTGTACGCGCAGACACCCCGAGGAGAGCCATGAGCGAGCGACTTCAGCCCGGCGACACCGCCCCCGCCTTCACCCTGCCCGACGCGGACGGCAACGAGGTCTCGCTCGCGGACCACAAGGGCCGCAAGGTCATCGTCTACTTCTACCCTGCGGCGCTCACCCCGGGATGCACCAAGCAGGCGTGCGACTTCACGGACAACCTGGAGCTGCTGGCGGGCGCGGGCTACGACGTCATCGGCGTGTCGCCGGACAAGCCGGAGAAGCTGGCGAAGTTCCGCGAGAAGGAACACCTGAAGGTCACGCTGGTCGGCGACCCGTCGAAGGAGACCCTGGAGGCGTACGGCGCCTTCGGCGAGAAGAAGCTGTACGGCAAGACGGTGACGGGCGTGATCCGCTCGACGGTGATCGTCGACGAGGACGGCAAGGTAGAGCGAGCGCTGTACAACGTGAAGGCGACCGGCCACGTAGCCAAGATCATCAAGGACCTGGGCATCTGAGCCTGCCCGACTCGACAACGGGTCGCACCGCCTTTCGAAGCGGCGCGACCCGTTCCGCATTTCGGACGGACGGGGACGTGACTGTCCGATAATCGGCTCGTTACTCCGTGCGAGACCACGAACAGGTGGCCGGAGCGGAGGGGTGGCAAGGATGCCGGAGAGTCCGTACACGAGGGAACGGCTCGCGGAGGCGGCAGGCACGTCGCGGACGCTGTCGGAGGCGCTGGGGAAGCTGGGGGTGGACCCGAAGAGCGCGACACGGCGGTACGTGCGGGACCGCATGCGGAAGCTGGGGGTGGACACGTCGCACTTCGAGAGGGAGGGGGCCAAGTGGACGCGGGAAGCGCTTGAGCCTGTGGTGGCGGTGTCGACGAGCGTGTACGAGGTGCTGCGACGTCTGGGACTGGACCCCGTGGACGGCCATCACTCGAACATCAGCCGCCGGATCAAGGCGTACGGCATCGACACCTCGCACTTCCGGATGCCGGCCAAGGCGGGCAAGAGCATCCGACGAACGACCCCTGAGGCCCTGTTGGTCGAACAGATTCCGAGTCAAGCTCGGCGGGTCCCCAGCAGCCGCCTGAAGGGTGCGCTCAGGTCCATGGGTGTCATGGAGCGCTGCGCCCTCTGCGGGATCGAACCGACGTGGCTCGGATACCCCTCCCGCTCGAGGTCGATCACATCGACGGCAACTGGCGCAACAACCGGATCGGGAACCTGCGGCTCCTCTGCCCCAACTGCCACTCGACGACAGACACGTACCGGGGTCGAGCAAAGGGGCGCCGCGCATGAGCGAGGGGGTCCGCTACACGGGAGCGGCTCATCGAGGCCGCCGCGAAATGCGGTGACATCGAGGAGGTCATCGCCTTCTTCGGCACGCGCCCGTACGGGCGCCTGCGCCAATATCTGTGGCGCCGATTCGCGCACTACGGAATCGACGTCTCGCATCTCCATCGACGCGGCTACCGCAGAGGCGGCCCCCGTCCGTCGGCTACCGAACTCGCCGGAGCCGTGGCTGGTTCAGTTTCCCTGGCGGAGACCCTGCGCCGTCTGGGGAGACCGGAGAGCTCAAGCCAGAAGGACTCTCTGAAGCAGTGGATCGCCGAGGACAACCTCTCGACGGCGCACTTCCTGGGGCAGGGTCATCAGGCTGCCAAGCCCGGCACAAATCCACCGCGCAAGGCCGTGGACCTACTGGTGAAGCACGACGGCACGTATCGAACCAAGACAGCTCACCTGCGTCGCGCCCTCTCCGAGATCGGTGTTCCGGAGCGGTGCACGAGGTGCGGCACCGGACCTGCCTGGCTCGCCAAACCCATGACGCTGGAGGTCGACCACATCAACGGCGACTGGAGCGACGACCGCTCCGAGAACCTGCGACTCCTCTGTCCCAACTGTCACGCGATCACCAGCACCTGGTGCCGAGGAGGACGTCGACGCACCTCTCAAGCGAGCGGACGGTGACCGCTACCATGGCCGTGTACGCGGCCGTGTTGTAACTGGCAGCCAAGCGGCGCTTAGAACGCCGTGGGAGAAATCCCGTGTGGGTTCGAGTCCCACCGGCCGCACGCGCGGAGAGGGCCGCCCAACACAGGGCGGCCCTCTCGTTGTCAGCCCAGCAGCTCCCGTACCACCGGCACCAGCGCCCGGAAGGCCTTCCCCCGGTGGCTGATCGCGTTCTTCTGTTCCGGGGTCAGCTGCGCGCACGTCACGTCGTAGCCGTCCGGTTGGAGGATCGGGTCGTAGCCGAAGCCGTTCGTGCCGGTCGGGGTGTGGCGGAGGGTGCCGCGCATGCGGCCCTCGACCACGCGTTCCGTGCCGTCCGGGAGGGCCAGGGCCGCCGCGCAGGCGAAGTGGGCGGCTCGGTGGGCGTCGTCGATGTCGGAGAGCTGGGCCAGGAGCAGGTCCAGGTTGGCGCGGTCGTTGCCGTGGGCGCCGGACCAGCGGGCGGAGAAGATGCCGGGGGCGCCGTTCAGGACGTCGACGCAGAGGCCGGAGTCGTCGGCGACGGCGGGCAGGCCGGTGGCCTGGGCCAGGGCGTGGGCCTTGAGGAGGGCGTTCTCGGCGAAGGTGACGCCGGTCTCCTTGACGTCGGGGATCTCCGGGTACGCGTCCGCGCCGACGAGCTCGTGGGTGAGGCCTGCGTCGGCGAGGATCGCGTGGAGTTCGGTGATCTTCCCGGCGTTGCGGGTGGCGAGGATCAGACGGGTCATGGTCCCGATTATCCCGGGGTGCAGACCTTGCCGATCTCGGCGGCGGCGTCGGTGATCGGCTTGATGTCCGGGGTGGTGTCGCCGTTGTTGACGGCGGTCTTCACGGATTCGACGCCCTTGGTCAGGTCGTCGACGGCCTTGGAGAGGTCCGCGTTGTCGGTGGTGTCCTGGAGGTTGCCGAGCTCCGTGGATATCTCGTTCAGGGCCTCGTTGAGCTGCGTCGGGTCGTTCGAGGCGTTGGAGACCGCCTGCGAGAGCTTGTCGACGCTGGTGGCTATCGCGTCGGCGGTGGCGACGCAGTCCATGGCCTTGTCGAGTGCTGCGCAGCCGACGAGGGTGGTGGTGAGTACGGCTGCCGAGGCCATGGCGAGTGCGAGTCGGCGCTTCAAGGCGGTTCCTCCCCGGGAATATGGATGACGGGCGTACGGTCCTGCCGTACGCCCGTGTCCTTGAAGACGCCGCTGGGGGCTAGAGAGTTCCTTCGAGTGCCTGGCGCTGGATCTCGGCGAGTTCGGCGCAGCCGCCGGAGGCGAGGTCGAGGAGGGCGTTGAGTTCCTTGCGGTCGAAGGGTTCGGCCTCGGCGGTGCCCTGGACCTCGACGAAGCGGCCGTCGCCGGTGCAGACGACGTTCATGTCGGTCTCGGCGCGGACGTCTTCCTCGTAGCAGAGGTCGAGGAGGGGGGTGCCGTCGACGATGCCGACGGAGACGGCGGCGACGGTGCCGGTGAGGGGCTTGCGGCCGGCCTTGACCAGTTTCTTGCCCTGGGCCCAGGAGACGGCGTCGGCGAGGGCGACGTAGGCGCCGGTGATGGCGGCGGTGCGGGTGCCGCCGTCGGCCTGGAGGACGTCGCAGTCCAGGACGATGGTGTTCTCGCCGAGGGCCTTGTAGTCGATGACGGCGCGCAGGGAGCGGCCGATGAGGCGGGAGATCTCGTGGGTGCGGCCGCCGATCTTGCCGCGGACGGATTCGCGGTCGCCGCGGGTGTTGGTGGCGCGCGGGAGCATGGAGTACTCGCCGGTGACCCAGCCTTCGCCGCTGCCCTTGCGCCAGCGCGGGACGCCTTCAGTGACGGAGGCGGTGCAGAAGACCTTGGTGTCGCCGAAGGAGATGAGGACGGAGCCCTCGGCGTGCTTGCTCCATCCGCGTTGGATGGTGACGGGGCGGAGCTGTTCGGGGGTACGGCCGTCGATACGAGACATGTTCCGAGCGTAGCCGTACGCGGAGGGGGCCTGGTCCCCTGTGGGGCCGGGCCCCCTTCGGGCGTTGGGGCTGGTTACATCATGTCTTCGATGTCGGCGGCGATCGGGTCGGCGTCGGTGCCGATGACGACCTGGATCGCGGTGCCCATCTTGACGACGCCGTGGGCGCCGGCGGCCTTGAGGGCGGCCTCGTCGACCTTGGAGGGGTCGATGACCTCGGTGCGCAGGCGGGTGATGCAGCCCTCGACCTCTTCGATGTTGTCGAGGCCGCCGAGCCCGGCGACGATCTTCTCAGCCTTGCTGGCCATGTTCTCTCCCTGTCCGTTCCGTTTTCGGAAACGTGAGTCTCGGCGCACCGATGGTCCGCTTTGTCACGGTAACCCACGGTTGGCTCAACTTCGCTAGCGGGTGCACGGGTTCTGCCCAATTATGACGATCACCGGCAACCTGCCCTCAGTGGGCTCGGGGAGCCTATCGCAACTGGTCTACACCAGTGTGCAACGCGATTCGGGCCGGCCTCGTTCCGGGCCAGGGAGGACGCCGATGAGTACGGAAAGCGCCGCCGCGCCGCCGAGGAGATCGAGGTGGGGCGTTCTCTTCCAGGGCCTGCAGAAGATGGGGCGCAGCCTCCAGCTGCCCATCGCGGTCCTGCCGGCGGCCGGCATCATCAACCGTCTCGGGCAGCCGGACGTCTTCGGGGCGGACGGGCTCGGCTGGGACAACGTCGCGAAGGTGATGGCGGGCGCCGGCGGCGCGCTGCTCGACGGCAACCTCGGCCTGCCCCTGCTGTTCTGCATCGGTGTCGCCATCGGCATGGCGAAGAAGGCGGACGGCTCGACCGCGCTCGCGGCCACGGTCGGCTTCCTCGTCTACTACAACGTGCTGCGCCAGTTCCCCGAGGACTGTCCGACGGGTACCGCGGACATCAACGGCGGCTGCCTTGCGCCGGAGCAGGCGTTCAGCGGGTACACGTACCAGAACCCGGGTGTCTTCGGCGGCATCATCATCGGTCTTCTGTCGGCCTGGCTCTGGCAGCGCTACCACCGGAAGAAGCTCGTCGACTGGCTGGGCTTCTTCAACGGCCGCCGACTGGTACCGATCATCATGACCTTCGTGGCGATCGCCTTCGCCTCCCTGTGCCTGTGGGTCTGGCCACCGATCGGTGACGCGCTGGAGAACTTCAGCGACTGGCTGGTGGGACTGGGCGCCTGGGGTTCGGGCATCTTCGGCGTCGCGAACCGGGCGCTGCTCGTCATCGGCCTGCACCAGTTCCTGAACGTGCCCATCTGGTTCCAGTTCGGCACGTACGAGAAGCCGGACGGTACGACGGTCCACGGCGACATCCCCATGTTCCTCGCGGGCGACCCGGACGCGGGCCAGTTCCTGACGGGCTTCTTCCCGATCATGATGTTCGCGCTGCCGGCGGCGGCGCTGGCGATCACGCACTGCGCCAAGCCGCACCGGCGCAAGGAGGTGGGCGGCATGATGCTGTCGGTCGCTCTGACCTCGTTCGTCACCGGCATCACGGAGCCGATCGAGTACTCGTTCCTCTTCATCGCCCCGCTGCTCTACGCGATCCATGCCGTGCTCACGGGTGTGTCGATGGCGGTGACCTGGGCGCTCGGGGTGAAGGACGGCTTCAGCTTCTCGGCGGGGCTGATCGACTACGTCATCAACTGGAACCTGGCGACGAAGCCGTGGCTGATCATTCCGATCGGTCTGGGTTTCGCGCTCGTCTATTACGTGATCTTCCGGTTCGCGATCACGAAGTTCGATCTTCCGACGCCGGGGCGGGAGCCGGACGAGGTGGGCGAGGAGATGGAGCGGGACGCCACCAAGGCGTAGCGATCGGGGCCTTTCGGCCCGTGTGCGGAGCGCCTCAGGGCCCTCGGACCTCATGGTCCGGGGGCCTTTCGCCGTTCACACCCAGCTATGGGTCGGGCACGGAGAATTCGCAGGTTCCTTATCTAAGTCTCACGTGCTAAAACTGGTCTACACCACTCATTGGTGTAGACCACGCGGTCCAGTCCACCGCGTTCCACGAGACGCCGCCGTCACCCCCTTTCATGACCTCTGCGGCGCCTTGCCTTACTGGAGGAAGTTGATGAGTACGGCCACCGCCCAGGCCGCCGCTCCCGCGAAGAAGCGCGGATCCGGCCTGTTCCAGGGCCTGCAGAAGGTCGGTCGCAGCCTGCAGCTGCCGATCGCCGTTCTGCCGGCCGCGGGTATCTTGCTCCGTCTCGGCCAGCCTGACGTCTTCGGCAAGGACGGGCTCGGATGGGACAAGGTCGCCTCCGTGTTCGCCACGGCCGGTGACGCAGTCTTCGCCAACCTGCCGCTGCTGTTCTGCATAGGCGTGGCCATCGGCTTCGCCAAGAAGGCCGACGGCTCCACCGCCCTGGCCGCCCTCGTGGGCTTCCTGGTCTACAGCAACGTCCTCAAGGCGTTCCCGGTCACCGACGCCGTGATCAACACCACCGCCAACAAGGGTGTCGACGTCGCCGCGACGTACAACAACCCGGGCGTCCTCGGCGGCATCCTGATGGGTCTGCTCTCGGCGGTCCTGTGGCAGAAGTTCCACCGCACCAAGCTGGTCGACTGGCTCGGCTTCTTCAACGGCCGCCGCCTCGTCCCGATCATCATGGCCTTCGTCGGCACCCTCGTCGGTGTGGTCTTCGGCCTGGTCTGGGAGCCCATCGGCAACGGCATCTCCAGCTTCGGCGAGTGGATGACCGGCCTCGGTGCCGGTGGCGCCGGCCTCTTCGGCCTGATCAACCGCGCGCTGATCCCGGTCGGCATGCACCAGTTCGTGAACACCGTCTCCTGGTTCCAGATCGGTGACTTCACCAACGCGGCCGGCGAGGTCGTCCACGGTGACCTGAACCGCTTCTTCGCCGGTGACCCGAGCGCCGGAATCTTCATGTCGGGCTTCTTCCCGATCATGATGTTCGGTCTGCCGGCCGCCGCGCTCGCCATCGCGCACGCCGCCCGCCCGGAGCGCCGCAAGGCCGTCATGGGCATGATGCTCTCCCTCGCGCTGACCTCCTTCGTCACCGGTATCACCGAGCCGATCGAGTTCACCTTCATGTTCATCGCGCCGCTGCTGTACGCGATCCACGCGGTCCTCACCGCCATCTCGATGGCCGTGACCTGGGCGCTCGGCGTCCACGCGGGCTTCACGTTCTCCGCGGGCTTCATCGACTACGCGCTGAACTGGAACCTGGCGACCAAGCCCTGGATGATCATTCCGATCGGTCTGGTCTTCGCCGCGATCTACTACGCGGTCTTCCGCTTCGCGATCACCAAGTTCAACCTCCCGACCCCGGGCCGCGAGCCCGAGGAGGAGATCGAGGACCTCACCAAGGCGTGAGCCTCACCCGAACGACGAAGGACCCCGGAACCGAACGGTTCCGGGGTCCTTCCCGTACGTCTCAGATCTCGTACACCGCGCCCGCGTACGCCAGCTCCGACGGCCCGTCGTACAACGCCCGCGCGTCCGCCAGGTTCTGCCGGCCGTCCGTCCACGGCGGGATGTGCGTGAGCACCAGCCGGCCCACCGAGGAGCGGGCCGCCTCCGCGCCCGCCTCGCGGCCGTTGAGGTGGAGGGCCGGGATGTCCTCCTTGCCGTGCGTGAAGGACGCCTCGCACAGGAAGAGGTCCGCTCCCTCCGCGAGTTGGTGCAGGGACTCGCAGACCCCGGTGTCGCCGGAGTACGTGAGCGTCCGGCCGCCGTGCTCGATGCGGATGCCGTACGCCTCCACCGGGTGGCACACCTTCTCCGTACGGACGGAGAACGGGCCCAGCTCGAAGGTCCCGGACTTCAGGGTCCGGAAGTCGAAGACCTCGCTCATCGACTTGTCCGAGGGGGTGTCGGCGTAGGCCGTGGTCAGGCGCTGTTCGGCGCCCTCCGGGGCGAAGACCGGGAGCGCCTCGCAGCGCCCGCCCTCGTGGCGGTAGTAGCGGGCCACGAAGTATCCGCACATGTCGATGCAGTGGTCGGCGTGGAGGTGGCTGAGGAAGATGGCGTCGAGGTCGTACAGACCGATGTGGCGCTGCAGCTCGCCGAGGGCGCCGTTGCCCATGTCGAGGAGCAGCCGGAAGCCGTCGGCCTCTACGAGGTAGCTCGAACAGGCCGAGTCCGCGGACGGGAACGACCCGGAGCAGCCGACGACGGTGAGCTTCATGGAGCGTGAACCTCCGAGGGCGGAGAGCGGCGGGGGAGGTCTTGCGATGCGTCGAGCGTAAGGCGCGTCGCCCTCCGTCGCTCCTCCGTGGCGGCCCGTTGTGGGCGAACTCACGGGCTCTGTCACCGGTTCGGATGGACCTGGGGCGGGAGAGCGCGAGATGGGTGCGGAGGGTAACGTCGTGGGCTATGGACACGTCCTGGTGGCCGGCGCTCGTCGCGGTCGTGGTGATCGCGCTGGTCGCGGCGGTGGCGGACGGCCGGAAGCGCTCGGCCCGGCGGCACGGCGGCCGTACGGGCGCGCCTGGAGGCCGCGGCCGTACGCCGGGGGGCCGGAGCCGCGCACCGGGAGGCCGTACGCGTCCGCCCGCGAGGCCGCCCGTCCGGCCGGGCGCGCCGGCCAAGGCGCCCGCGCGGCTCCCCCGGGCGGGCGAGATCTGGTGGGCGGAGGTGCCCTACGAGGACGGGCCGGGCTCCAAGGACCGGCCCTGTCTGGTGCTGGCGTTGCGCGGGGACTCCGCGCTGGTCGCCAAGATCACGAGCAGGTACCACGACGAGCGGCAGGGGGTCATTCCGCTGCCGCCGGGGGCCGTGGGGGACGCGCAGGGGCGGCCGAGCTTCCTGGAGACGGACGAGCTGCGGGAGGTCCCGGTGGGGGAGTTCCGCCGCAGGGCGGGGAGGGCGGACCCGGTCGTATGGGACCAGGTCCGCCATCTGGCGACCTGAACGGGCGCGGGAGCCCCGTCCGGCAGGACCCCGAGGGCCCCTTCCGAAACCGCCCCGGAGCCCCGTCCGGCAGGGACCCCGAGAGCCCCTTCCGAAACCGCCCCGGAACCCCGTCCGGCAGAGACCCCGAGAGCCCCTTCCGAAACCGCCCCGGAGCCCCGTCCTGAACGGGCCCGGCGGGCCTGGGAGGGCCTATGCCCAGAGCTGGCCCTGGACCGTCTCGATCGCCTCTTCGGTCGTCGCCGCCGTGTAGAGGCCGGTGGAGAGGTACTTCCAGCCGCCGTCCGCGACGACGAAGGCGATGTCCGCGCTCTCCCCCGCCTTCAGCGCCTTCGTGCCGACGCCGATGGCCGCGTGGAGCGCCGCGCCCGTGGAGACGCCGGCGAAGATGCCCTCCTGCTGGAGGAGTTCCCGGGTGCGGGTGACCGCGTCGGCGGAGCCGACCGAGAAGCGGGTGGTGAGGACCGAGGCGTCGTACAGCTCGGGGACGAAGCCCTCGTCGAGGTTCCGCAGCCCGTACACGAGGTCGTCGTACCGCGGCTCCGCGGCGACGATCTTGACGTCGGGCTTGTGCTCGCGCAGGTAGCGCCCGACGCCCATGAGCGTGCCGGTGGTGCCGAGGCCCGCCACGAAGTGGGTGATGGAGGGCAGGTCGGCGAGGATCTCGGGACCCGTGGTGGCGTAGTGGGCGCCCGCGTTGTCGGGGTTGCCGTACTGGTAGAGCATCACCCAGGAGGGGTTCTCCGCCGCGATCTCCTTGGCGACCCGTACGGCCGTGTTCGACCCGCCGGCCGCGGGGGACGAGATGATCTCGGCGCCCCACATGGCGAGCAGCTGGCGACGCTCCTCACTGGTGTTCTCCGGCATGACGCAGACGATGCGGTAGCCCTTGAGCTTGGCCGCCATCGCGAGCGAGATCCCGGTGTTGCCGCTGGTCGGCTCCAGGATGGTGCAGCCGGGGGTGAGCCGGCCGTCCTTCTCGGCCTGCTCGATCATGTGGAGCGCGGGGCGGTCCTTGACCGAGCCGGTGGGGTTGCGGTCCTCCAGCTTGGCCCAGATGCGGACGTCGTCCGACGGAGAGAGCCGGGGCAGGCGGACCAGGGGCGTGTTGCCGACCGCCGCGAGCGGGGAGTCGTAACGCATGTGGATCAGACCATGCCGCCGGCCACGGCCGGCAGGATCGTGACGTTGTCGCCGTCGGTCAGCTTGGTGTCGATGCCGTCGAGGAAGCGGACGTCCTCGTCGTTGAGGTAGACGTTGACGAAGCGGCGCAGCTGGCCGTTGTCCACGATGCGGGCCTCGATCCCGGCGTGGCGCGTCTCCAGGTCGGCGAAGAGCTGGGCGAGCGTCTCGCCGTTGCCCTCGACGGCCTTCTCGCCGTCGGTGTAGGTGCGGAGGATGGTCGGGATGCGGACCTCGATGGCCATGGCGTGGGCTCCTGTTTCGGGAGTCGGGAGTGGCGTGGAAGGCGCGCGGCTGTCGGCCCCCGCGCGGGGTGGTGCTGCTGGGTGCGCCGTCGGCGCGCCTGCTCACATCGCGCTGGCGAAAAGGCACAGGTCGACGTGCAGTCGCGCCACGAGCAGCGCGCTGCCCGGCGTCGTCACTTCGCTCACGTCGTGGGAAACCATGCGGTCATCGTATCGATTCCCGGTCCGGGTTTCGGAATGTGATCTCACATGGCGGACGGTTCGCGCTCGACTGGCGGACCGGGCAGGTAGAAGACGGTCGGCGTGCCGGTCCGTGGATGCGGGATGACCTCGGCTTCCACCCCGTACACCGCCCTGAACAGGGCGGGGGTGAGAACGTCGGCGGGTGTGCCTTCGGCGACGACGCGGCCGCGCTCCAGGACGTAGAGGCGGTCGCAGTAGGCGGCCGCGAGGTTGAGGTCGTGCAGGGCGAGGAGGTTGGTGGTGCCCAAGTGGCTTACGAGACGCAGGACTTCGAGCTGGTAGCGGATGTCGAGGTGGTTGGTGGGCTCGTCCAGGACGAGCAGCGCCGGCTCCTGGACGAGAGCGCGGGCGACGAGCGCGCGCTGGCGTTCGCCGCCGGAGAGGGTGGGGTACGGCCGGTCGGCCAGCTCGGCGATGCCGACCCGGGCCAGGGCGGCCTCGGCCCGGGCCAGGTCGGAGGCGTCGTCTCCCTCCCAGAAGCGCTTGTGCGGGGAGCGGCCGAGGGCGACGAGTTCGCGGACGGTCAGCTCGAACTCGGTGGCGCCCTCCTGCGGGACGGTGGCGATCCGGCGGGCGCGCGCCCTGGGTCCGAGGGCGGTCAGGTCGTCGCCGTCGAGGAGGGCGCGGCCCGAGGTGGGGGTGAGGGTGCCGTAGACGCAGCGCAGGAGGGTGGTCTTGCCGCTGCCGTTGGGGCCGACGAGCCCGACGGTCTCGCCGGGGCGGGCGGTGAGGTCGGCGTCGCGCAGTCGAGTCCCGTACGAGAGTCGCTGGAGGCGCAGTTCGGTCATACCGGGCTCCCTTCCGCGCGGCGGCGCATGAGCCAGAGGAAGAACGGGCCGCCGGTCAGGGCGGTGAGGACGCCGACGGGGATGTCCTGGGGCGCGGCGACGGTTCGGGCGGCGAGGTCGGCGAGGATCAGGGCGAGTGCGCCGCCGAGCGCGGCGACCGGCAGGAGTCGGCGGTGCGGAGCGCCGACGGCCATGCGGGCGGCGTGCGGGACCATCAGGCCGACGAAGCCGACGGCTCCGCTGGCGGAGACCATGACGGCGGTGACGAGGGAGGCCAGGACGAAGACGGCGGCGCGGAAGCGGGCGGTGTCCAGGCCGAGGACGGTCGCGCCCTCCTCGCCGACGAGGAGCAGGTCGAGCGGGCGGGCGAGGGTGAGCAGGGCGGCGACGCCCAGGACGAGGACGGCGGCGGGCAGGGCGAGGGTGTCCCAGCGGGCGCTGCCGAGGCCGCCGAGGGACCAGAACATCGCCTCCTGGAAGTGTTCGGGGCGGCCCGCGAGGACGAGGAGCAGGGTGGTCAGCGCGGAGAGGATGTACGAGACGGCGACACCGGCGAGGACGAGCCGGGAGCCGGTCATCGTGGAGCCGCGGCGGGCGAGCGCGTAGACGAGGACCAGGGCGAGCAGGGCACCAGCGAAGGCCCCGGCGGGCATGGCGACGGTGGTGGTGATCCCGCCGCCGACGCCGAGCACGAGGACCAGGACGGCCCCGGTGGACGCGCCGGAGGAGATCCCGAGGAGGAAGGGGTCGGCGAGGCGGTTGCGGACCAGGGCCTGGAGGACGGCGCCGACGACGGCGAGCCCGGCGCCGACGATCGCGCCGAGCAGCACGCGCGGCAGCCGGACGTCGAGGACGATCGTGCGGTACGGGGAGGGGGCGGCGCGGCCGGTGAGGATCTCGACGACCGCGCCCACGGGTATCCGGACCGACCCGAGGGCGACCCCGGCGACGACCGCTGCCCCGAGGGCGGCGACGAGCCCACCGAGGACGAGCAGGTACCGCCCACGCCCGGCCGGCGCGTGCCGGCGGCCGCGGTCCGCCGCCGGCTCGGAGGAGCCGGCGGACGGGTCGGGACGGGCCGGAGCCGCGTCGGCTCGGGCCGGGCCGGGCGGACCGGAAGCGGCCGGCGCCGGAACGGCCGGGGCGGGAACGGCCGGCGCCGGACTGGATGTGGCCGGTGCCGGAACAGCCGGCGCCGGAACGGCCGGGGGTGGTGCCGGAACGGCCGGGGGTGGGGCCTTCGGGGGCGTGTGCTGTTCCGGTCCGGCGGCCGGGGGCGGGGTGGCCGTCATCGGGTCGGGTGGAGCTGGGTGGCGAGCTTCTCGATCGCCGCGGGGACGCGGACGCCGAGGACGGCGTCGGAGAGCGGCAGTACGGCGAAGCGGCGGTTCTTGACCGCCGGGACGTCCTTGAGGGCCGGGTCGTCCAGGAGGCGCTTCTTCTTCTGTTCGACGGTCGTGGAGCCGTAGTCGTAGATGACGATCACGTCCGGCTTACGGGCGACGACCTGCTCCCAGGTCGCGTCCCCGAACGGCTTGTCGAGGTCGGCGAAGACGTTCCGTCCGCCCGCGAGGCTGATCAGCTCGTTGCCGATGCCCTTGCCTCCGGCGGTGAACGCGGTCTTGTCGCCGCTGTCGTAGACGAAGACCGAGAGCGGGGCGACCCCGTCCAGCCTCTGCCCGGTCGCCGTGACCGTCTTCTTCGCCGCGGCCGTCCACCGCGTGCCGCGCTCGGGGACGCCGAAGGTCCGGGCCACCTCGTCGACCTCCCGGTACAGGTCGGCGAGGGAGGAGGTGCCGGAGGGGCAGTACTCCATGTTCAGGCGGGTGTTGACGCCCGCGGCCTTCAGGTCGTCCCGGGCGCGCCCGGCCTTCGCGTCGAAGGCGCTGGAGTAACCGCCGTAGACGAAGTCGGGGTTGGCGGCGAGCAGGGCCTCCTTGGAGGGGTACTCCTCGGCGAGCACCGGCACCGAGTCGTACGCCTTCTTGTACGCGGGCAGGATCCGGTCGTCGAGGTAGGCCGTGCCGACGAGGGACTTCTCCAGGCCGAGGGCGAGCATGACCTCGGTGACGTGCTGGTTCATGGTGACGGCACGCTGCGGCGGGGCCTGGTACGTCGTCTTCACACCGCAGTTGGAGACGGTGTAAGGGAACCCCGGTGCGGCCTTCGCTGCGGGGGCGTCCTTCTCCGCGGGGGCCGCGCAGGCGGCGAGCAGCGGGACGAGGGCGGCGGCGGGCAGCAGGGTACGGCGGTGCCAGGTCATGGCGGACGAGCCTCCTCCGGGGATTTCCACGTCCCCAGTCGGTGGTGAGAGGCGGCAGGTCAGTTCCTGGCTTCCGGCCCTCGCGGGGGCCGGTCACAGTGGCGGGACCGTGCCGGATTCACACCGGCTTCCTGGGTCCTGCCGCCCTGATGGTCGCGTCAGTCTCTCAGACGTCGTACTCCTCGACGACCTTCACGTCCTCCTCGGTCACGACGCCCTCGACGATCCGGTAGGAGCGGAACTGGAAGGGGCCCGCGCCGTCGGTGTCGGCGGTGGAGACGAGGACGTAGTGCGCGCCGGGCTCGTTGGCGTACGAGATGTCGGTACGCGACGGGTATGCCTCGGTGGCGGTGTGCGAGTGGTAGACGATCACGGGCTCCTCGTCCCGGTCGTCCATCTCGCGGTAGAGCTTGAGGAGGTCGGCGGAGTCGAACTCGTAGAACGTGGGCGAGCGCGCGGCGTTCAGCATCGGGATGAACCGCTCGGGGCGGCCGCTGCCGACGGGGCCCGCGACCACGCCGCAGGCCTCGTCGGGGTGGTCCGCGCGGGAGTGTTCCACGATCTGGTCGTACAGGGCCCGGGTGATGGTCAGCATGTCCGACAGGATAAGCAGAGGGGCTGCCCTGTACCGAGGAGTGGTACGGGGCAGCCCGAATGCTGGACAGGCCGGGTCACGAGCGCTTGGCGGCCAAGGCCGCGCCCTCCGGGTTCGGGATTCGAGTGTCCGCTGAGCGAACGTCGACCGGACGGCACCGGACGTCGACCGGACGGCACCGGGACGGTGGGTATCAGGTCCCGGACATCAGCGTCTCGACGAGTGACTCCTGAAGCGCGCCCAGCCAGAGGTACGCCATCACCATCGGCTTGCGCGGATCGGAGTCGGGCAGCCGGTACAGCTCGCCGCTCTCGTCCTCGTCGGTGACCTCCAGACGGGTCCCGATGGTCAGCCGGAGGTCGTTGAGCGCGCCGAGCCACGAGCGGGACTCGTCGGGGGTGAGCTTGAGGACCGCCCCGCCTTCGTCGGTCGAGGTGAGCCCGTCGAGGCTGCGGATCACCGCGAGGGCGTCCTGCCGCTTGCGGGCGCGCAGGTCGTTCTCGGTGTAGCGGCGGAAGTCGGCCGCGGCCGCGCGCAGCTCCTCGTCCTCGTCCCCGTACGCGTCGGGGAAGAGGCGCTTGAGCGCCGGGTCGCTGGGGGCCTCGCTCGGGCCCTCGGCGAAGAGCGCGGCGAGCGGGTCCTCGCCCTCGACGGGCTCGTCGCCCGGTCCGATCAGCTCCATGAGCTGGACGGCGAGGGAGCGCAGGATGGCGATCTCGACCTCGTCGAGCGCGACGGCGGCACCGCCGCCGGGCAGGACCTCGAAGTGTCCGGCCATCAGCCGCGGTCCTGGGTGAGGGTCGCCCACAGCCCGTATCCGTGCATCGCCTGCACGTCCCGCTCCATCTCCTCGCGTGTCCCGCTGGAGACCACCGCGCGGCCCTTGTTGTGCACGTCGAGCATCAGCTTGTGCGCCTTGTCCTTGGAGTAACCGAAGTACGCCTGGAAGACGTAGGTCACATAGCTCATCAGATTGACCGGATCGTTGTGGACGAGAGTGACCCACGGCACGTCGGGCTCGACGACGGCGAAGGTCTCCTCGGCCGATTCGGTGCGTTCGATCTCAATAGGCGCGACGCTCACTTACCCCATGCTGCCACCTCGGGAGGGGCGTCGCACAAACGGGTCTGCCCGCGCGCCGAGAAATCGTCAGAGTGACGATTTCTGCGCTAGCATCGCTGACATGAACGCTGCGGACCTTGAGCTCCCGGTGGACGTGCCGTCGACCGCGCTCTTCACCGATCAGTACGAGCTGACCATGCTGCAGGCGGCCCTCAGGGCCGGCACCGCCGACCGGCGCTCCGTCTTCGAGGTCTTCACCCGCCGGCTGCCCGAGGGGCGGCGCTACGGAGTGGTGGCCGGCATCGGGCGGGTCCTCGACGCCGTGGAGAACTTCCACTTCGACGCGGACGTGCTCGGCTTCCTGCGGGAGCAGGGCATCGTCGACGAGCAGACGCTGACCTGGCTGGCCGGCTACCGCTTCTCGGGCGACATCTGGGGCTACCCCGAGGGCGAGGTGTACTTCCCCGGCTCGCCGATCCTGCGGGTCGAGGGCTCCTTCGCCGAGTGCGTGCTCCTGGAGACCGTGATCCTGTCGATCCTCAACCACGACTCGGCCATCGCGGCGGCGGCCTCCCGGATGTCGGGCGCGGCCCGCGGCCGGCGGCTGATCGAGATGGGCGCCCGGCGCACCCACGAGCTGGCGGCCGTCGCCTCGGCGCGGGCGGCCTACGTCGGCGGTTTCGACTCCACCTCGGACCTCGCGGCCGGCTTCCGCTACGGCATCCCGACCGTCGGCACCTCCGCGCACGCCTTCACCCTTCTGCACGACAGCGAGCGGGACGCCTTCCAGGCACAGGTCACGTCGCTGGGCCGCGGTACGACGCTGCTCGTCGACACCTACGACGTGGCCGAGGCCGTCCGTACCGCCGTCGAGGTGGCCGGCACGGAGCTCGGAGCCGTACGGATCGACTCCGGGGACCTGCTGCTCGTGGCCCACCGGGTCCGGGCCCAGCTCGACGAGCTGGGCGCCACGGACACCAAGATCGTGGTCACCTCGGACCTGGACGAGTACGCCATCGCCTCCCTGGCGGCGGCGCCGGTGGACGCGTACGGGGTGGGCACTCAGCTGGTCACCGGCAGCGGCCACCCGACCTGCTCGATGGTCTACAAGCTGGTCGCCCGCGCCCAGTCGGCGGATCCGAAGGCCCCACTGACGGCGGTGGCGAAGAAGTCGGTCGGCGGCAAGGCGTCGGTCGGCGGCCGCAAGTGGGCGGCGCGGCGGATGGACGCGGAGGGCGTGGCCGAGGCGGAGGTCCTCGGCACCGGCCCGGTGCCCGCCGAGCTCGCCGGCCGTCAGCTGCTCGTGGAGCTGGTCAAGGGCGGCGACGTCGTGGCCCGGGAGCCGCTGGAGGCGGCCCGGGCGCGGCACATCACGGCGCGGGCCGCGCTGCCGATGTCGGCGGTCCAGCTCTCCCGGGGCGAGCCGGTGCTGCCGACCGAGTACGTGTAACACCCTGCGAGGCCCCCTCCCGAAGGGAGGGGGAAGTCTCTAGGCTCGATGCCATTCCCCGTGTCGACATCCCACCGTTCCCTCCGCCGGCCCACCGAAGGACACCCGCCATGCACCGCGCATTGATCGTCGTGGACGTTCAGAACGACTTCTGCGAGGGCGGCAGCCTCGCGGTGACGGGGGGAGCCGACGTCGCCGCCGCCATCACCGACCTGGTCGGTGAGGCGGCGGGCGCCGCGTACCAGCACGTGGTGGCCACCCGCGACCACCACGTCGCCCCGGGGGACCACTTCTCCGACACGCCCGACTACGTGACGTCCTGGCCGGTGCACTGCGTCGCCGGCACGGAGGGCGTGGGCTTCCACCCGAACTTCGCGCCCGCGGTCGCCTCGGGCGCGATCGACGCTGTCTTCGACAAGGGGGCCTACGACGCGGCGTACAGCGGCTTCGAGGGGCGCGACGAGAACGGCGTCCCGCTCGCCGAGTGGCTGCGTACGCACGACGTGACCGAGGTCGACGTGGTGGGCATCGCGACGGACCACTGCGTACGGGCCACGGCGCTGGACTCGGCGCGCGAGGGTTTCCGTACGCAGGTCCTCCTCGACCTCACGGCGGGCGTCGCGAAGGAGACGACGGAACGGGCCCTGGAGGAGCTGCGCGGCGCGGGTGTCGAGCTCACGGGCAAGCCCGTCGTCTAGGAGGCCGTGGGCAGGGTCCGTATCGAGTGCCACAGCTCCTGGGTCGCACTCGCCGTGGAGCGCCACAGGAGGCCGTCCGGGTGGTGGAGGACGGCGGTGATCTCGTCGGGCGTCGGGGGTTCCGCGTTGCCGCGGAGGTAGACCGCCCTCAGGCCCAGGTTCCGCAGCCGGGTCAGGGCGCGGGCGCGGTTGGCCGCGTGGACCAGGAAGCGGACCGTGACCCCGTCGCCCGCCGGGCTCGGCAGCCCTATCGCGACGACGACGCTCCCGCCTGGCAACTTGCAGAAACCTCCACCGGGCATGCCGGAACCACTCCCCCTGTGAGCTTGCTGTCAATAAGAACTGGTCAAGACGCACCTAAACACGATCGGCCGCCGCCCGCTAGAGGGCGACGGCCGATCATGCTCTGACCTGCGGATTTACCGTCTACTTGGTCGACGGACCAACCTGGACGGTGATCGTCTGGCCGTTCTTCGGCTCCTTGACGACCCGGATCTGCGTGTTCGTGTCAGTTACCTGGACACCGGCGCGCTCGGTCTCCTTGTACCAGTACGTGCCCTTGCGGTCGTCGAAGACCGGGTTGCCCCGCTGCGACTTCACCCACGCCGGGACGTCCGCCTTGTGCAGCCGGAAGCCGTCGGTGCGGTACAGGCCGAACGGCGCGTCGTACGACTGGATGCGGTTGCGCATCAGGGTGCCGTCGGTCCACTTCAGCGGCGTCGGGTGGGCGTCGATCGGGAGGATCAGGCCCTGGCCCGGGTGCTGGGAGGTGTTGTTGTCCTTCTGGGACAGGTCCCACTTCCAGATGAGCAGACCGTTCTGGTACGGGAAGTGCTCGACCCAGCCCGCCTTGTCACCCGTGAAACCGAAGTTGTACGGGCCGACCTTGAGCGTCGCGTCGTACGAGACGTACTGGCGGTTCTCCGCGATGTAGTACTGCTCGTACTCCTTGGTGAAGCCCTTGCCCATCCGCGAGAAGCCCTTGGCGGTCCAGCCGTTGTCGCCGTTCTCCGCGTTGTCGGAGAAGACGGTGGCGCCGTCGGCGGTCAGCGTGATGGCGTCGGCCGCGAAGCCCTTGAGGGCGAGGCCACCGTCCGTCTGGTAGCGGAAGCGGAGGTCGAACTTCTTGCCCGCGTACGCGCCCAGGTCGTAGACGAGCGTCTTGTACGCGCCCGAGACGTCGGACAGCGCCGGGGTGCCGGAGGCATCGCGCTGGATCGGCTCGCCGTCGGCGGTGCCGTCCACGGCGGTCCAGTTGGCACCGCCGTCCGTCGACACCTCGGTGTAGAGGTAGTCGTACTCCGCCTCGATGTCGTACCAGCCCTTGAGCTCCAGGGAGGCCGAGGACGTGCCGGTCAGGTCGACCGAGCGGGTGAGGGTGTTCTTGAGGTCGTCACCCATACCGCTCCACCACTGGGTGGCGCCCTCGGCGGGGGCCACGATGTCGGTGGTGACGGCCTTCTTCGGCAGCTCGACCACGAGCGCCTGCGGGTTCTTGGTGTTGTACTCCGCGACACCCAGCTTGTGCTTGGACTTCGTGGCGCGCTGCTCGTTGCTCACCTTGGTGTAGTTGAGCCAGCCGAGCTGGAGCTTGTCCCAGGCGTTCATGTCGCCGGGCATGTCTCCGATGGAGTCCTTGCCGAGACCGAGCCAGGAGCCCGAGGACATCAGCGACCAGTAGCCGGTCGAGTTCTCGCCGCCCGCGGTGTCGTACAGGTCGGGCAGACCGAGGTCGTGACCGTACTCGTGGGCGAAGACGCCGAGGCCGCCGTTCTCGGGCTGCATCGTGTAGTCGCCGACCCAGATGCCGGTGTCGCCGATCTGGGTGCCGCCGGACTTGTTGTTCGCCGGGCCGGTCTTGCCGGCGTCGGTGCCGTAGGCGTACCAGCGGTGGGCCCACAGGGCGTCGCTGCCCTGGGCTCCGCCGCCGGCCGACTCGTCCTCGCCGGCGTGGACGATCTGGAAGTGGTCGATGTAGCCGTCGGCCTCGTTGAAGTTGCCGTCGGCGTCGAAGTCGTAGCGGTCCCACTGGTCGTACTCGGCCAGCACGGACTTGATCTCGGCGTCGGTCCTGCCCTTGGCCTTCTGGTCGGCGACCCAGGCCGTCACGCCGTCGCGGACGGTGTCCCAGACGTTGCCGCAGTTGCTCTGGCCGCAGTAGTTCGAGCCGTAGCGGGCCTCGTTGTACGGGACCTTGACCCAGTCGGAGACCGCGCCCTCGACCGAGTAGCGGCCGGACGAGGTGCGCTCGTAGTAGGTCTTCAGGGAGTGCTTCGGCTTGCCCTTCTTGTCCTTGCCGGTGCCGAAGTACAGGTCCTGGAAGTGTTGCTGGTTGTAGTCCGCCTGCCAGGCCGTCGAGTTGTCCTTCTCGCGGTCCGGCTCGGCTATCTGGTTGTGCAGCGGGCCGGGCGTGCCGCCGAACTTCGGCTTCAGCTCGTCCGTGTCGTCGTCCTTGCGGTCGACCAGGGTGGTGTTGTCCACCTGGTCGCCGAACTCGACGAGGATGGTGAAGATCTTGTCGGTCTTCTCGCGGCCGAGCTCGACGTACTTCTTGGCGTCGAGCTTGACGACCTTCGAGCCGCCTCGGTTCTCGACCTTGGCCTCGCCCTTCAGCACCTGCTCCAGGGCGGCCTTGCGCTGCTGCGCCTGCTGCTCGCTGAACGGGCCCTCGAGGTCGTGGTCGACCGCCGTCTTGTCGACACCGACACCCGGAGCCGGGTCCTGGCGCTCGATCGAGGCCGGTGCGCCCGGCCCCCTGTCGTCGGCGAATGCGAAGGTCGAGGCGCTGGCGGCGGTGGCCGCGAGCGCCACGACGACTGCGGACGCTCTGATCGCCCGTCGTCTGTTGGTCACTTGATGATTCCTCCCCGGCGCCCGCGACCGCGCGGACCGAGGGTGGGGTGTCCGCGGGCGGGGTCGCGCGTCACAAGTGACGACATTCGACCGGAGTTACGAGAGAAAAGACAGATCTTGACTTGCACAGGCCAACTGCACTATGTAGAAGTCGCTTTCCGCTATCCGGACGGCAACCAGGCGCACCGGAAGAGGTCGTTGGGGGAATCGGTGACTCCATGCGCCCCCCGTGCATCCACACCGTGGGTTAGGTCACGCTTACTACCCGTTTCGCTCGGGCATCCACCGTCGTAGAGTCGCTCGGGTGGGGGTCCTCCGGCCCCAGACAGGGAGAGCGACCCGCCGATGCCTCGAGGGACGGTACCCGTCATGCCGCGTCCGAACGCCGCACAGCTCGCCTATGGTTCGGCCACCGTCGTCTTCTCGACCGTCGCCCTGCTGCTGCTGTCCCGCACCACGAACGCGCTGGGGATCGTCGTCATCAGCACCGCCGGGCTGCTGCTCGGGCTGCTGGTCGCGGTGACGATGCCCGCGCACCGCAAGCCCGTCGCCCCGGCACCCGTGCCACCGCTCCCCCGGACGGACGAGATCCGGGTACCGGCCGTCCGCGTCGGTGCGGGGGCCGATTCCCGGATCGGTACGTGACGCCGGCGCCGTAGCTACTGCGGGACCGACACCACCACGGTCTTGGCCGCCTTGTCGTGCAGGCCCTGCTTGTAGGGCTTGTCGACCAGGATCAGGATGAGCAGGAGCAGCGGCCACAGGCAGGCGCAGCAGATCAGCGCGGGCAGCCAGAGCACGATCGCGCGGATCAGCGAGGCGTTCGTCGGCGGTGTGGAGCCGTCGTTGAGCATCGCGACGCGCAGCTTCAACCACTTCTTGCCGAGCGTCTGGCCGCTGTTCGCCACCATCAGGGTGTCGTAGGCGACGTACGCCACGATGGTGATGAGCTGGAAGACGAGACCGCTGCCCGTGCCGGTCGCCGTGATGGTGTCGCCGAAGTCGTCGCCGTCGGTGGCCCGGTCGTAGACGTTGAACGGGATGCCGATGACGGCGAGCGGGATGGCGACGATCAGCCAGTCGATGATCCGGGCGAGGATGCGCTTGCCGGAGTCGGCGAGCGGCGGCATCCCGGCCAGCGGATCCACACCCCCGTAACCGCCTCCGCCGCCGTAGGGCTGGGAGCCGTACGGCGGGGGCGGGGGCGGCATGTTGTCGTACGGAGAACCGGGCGGCGGACCCCCCGGAGGCGGACCCTCGGGAGGAGGGCCGCCCGGCGGCGTTCCTTCGGAGGGTGGCGGCTGACTCCCGCTCCCGTGCGGAGAGCCCGCCGACGGCGGCGTGGGCTCCTGCGGCTTCTTGACGAACGGGTCGTCATCGGGCGGCTGGCCGGGCGTCGGCTGGTCGTTGCTCATGGGGGCAGTGCATCCCGCGTGACGGGGCCCCGCAATCGATCGCCGACCGTTCGGGCGACCGCCGTACGGGTCCCCCGGGGGACGCTCCCAGGCCCTGTCGTCGAAGTGGCGTCGGCCAGGCGAGACTTCGACGACAGGGACTAGCCGGCCACGAAGGTGTGGGCCGCCTTGTCGTGCCAGCACTGACGCCAGGGGCGGTCGAAGAGGCACCACAGGACGTTCAGGACCCCGAGGACGAGGAGTCCGAGGACGCTGTACACGAGCCAGCGGCGCAGCGCCGCGCCGAACGTCGGCGGCTCGTGGGCCTCGATGTCCCTCACCTGGAGACCGCAGAGCTTCTTGCCGAGCGTGCGGCCCCACTTGGCCGTGGGCAGCGCCTCGTACAGCACGCCGAGGACGAGGAGTGCGCCGAGCGCGATCCCGAAGTTGAGGGAGGTGGTGCCGTCCAGGAGCCAGACCTGGACGGTGACACCGGACTGCTTGGCCGTCTCGATCTTGGCGTCGATGTGGTCGAGCGCCGCCATGACGAAGGGGAAGGACGCGCCGCCGACGAGCGCGCCGAGGACGAGGGTGTCGATGAACCGCGCCACCAGGCGCTTGCCGAGGCCGGCCGGGCGGGCGGCTGCCTGGGCGCGGGCGGCCTGGAGGAACGGGTCCTCGACGGGCGGCTTCCACGGCAGGACCGGCTGCTCCTGGTCGGCGGCCTGGGGTGAGTGCTGCGCCTGCGGCGCCTGCCGGTGCGCCGCCGGGGCCGCGGCCGGCGAGGGCTGGGCGAGCTGGTGGACCTGCTGGGGCCACGAGGGCGCGCCGCCGCCGGGACCGGCGGTGACGGGTGCGGGGGCCGCCGAGGAGGGGGTGGGGGCCGCCGGGGAAGGGGCGGAAGCCGCCGGAGAGGGGGCCGGGTTCTGCGCCTGGGGCTGGGGCTGGCCGGGCACGTGCGGGAGGGGCGCCGGGGAAGGCTGCGCGGGCTGCGCCCCGCCTCCCTGCGGTGCCCTGAGGGCCTGGGGGCCCTGCGGCCCGAGCGCGTCACGCGTGCCCTGCGGGTTCCGGGCGTTCTGCGAGGAGGCCGGTGCGCCCTGCGGAGGAAGGGCGCGGATCGTCATCGTGCCCTCCGGAACAGGGGCCTGACCCCCCGCCTTCGCCTGCCGAACGCCGGGCAGCGCGCCGCCCGTCGGGTCGGCGGCGGACGCCGGAGTCACCGGCATCCCGCCCAGTCGGGCCTGCGGACCGGCCGGCTTCGGCTCGGGGTCCGTGGTGCGGGCGGCGGCGACCCGGGGGTCCTGCGCGGCGGCCGGGGTGCCGGTCGCCGCGGGTTCGGCCTCGGGCGCGCCCCAGGAGACCTTCCGGTCCCGGTCGCCGCCGAAGCCGGTCTGCCGCGAGACGTCCGCCTGCCATGCCGAGGCCGGTTCGGGCTCGGGTGCGGCGGCCGGCTCCTCGTCGAGGAAGACGGGTCCCGTCTCCTCCACGACGGGCACGGGGGCCGGCGCGGAGACCACGGGCGCGGGCGAGGAGACCGCGGGCGCGGGCGAGGGGTTCGGAGCCAGGGCCGGACCCGGCGGCATCGCCGAGGCCGGGGCCGCCGGCGGGAGTTCACCCTCACGGGGGGCCGGCCTGCTAGTCCCGGGCACCCAGGCGCCCCCGTTCCAGTACCGGATGTATCCGGGAATGGAGGGGTCCGGGTAGTACCCGGCCTGCGGTACCTCCCCGCCGGCTCCAGGAGGAGTAGCCACTGCCCCGACTCCGATCCGTGACGACGCTTCTACGACCTCGGACCCACGGGTCCAAGGAGGACAGTAACGAAGAACGGCGCCACAGGGAGAAAGAGGCCGCGAGAAACCCGCCTTCGAGCGACATACCCACAGAACCCGCCACTCACCGTCACGCTCAGGCCGACGGTCCCCTCCGGAGGACTCCCGAAAAAACTTCTCCGAAGTCGCGTAATGGCGAGCCGCCGTCGCGCTCTCTCCCTGTGCGGGCCCGCCCGGGGCCCCGTACCGGAGAGGACGTCAGCCATGCAGAACACCGAGAACACCGTGGTCGAGCGCGAGCTGGAGCTGAAGCTGGTGCTGTCGCCCGAGCGCTCCATCCCCGTCCCCGCGCGGCTCGCCTACCGCACCGACGACCCGTACGCCGTGCACATCACGTTCCACGTGGGTTCGGAGTATCCCGTCAACTGGACGTTCGCCCGTGAGCTGCTCGTCGAGGGCGTCTTCCGGCCCTGCGGTCACGGCGACGTCCGGATCTGGCCCACGAAGGTCGACGGCCGCAACGTCGTCCTGATGGCGCTCTCCTCCCCCGACGGGGACGCGCTCCTCGAGGCGCCCTCCGTGCAGGTCTCGGCGTGGCTGGAGCGGACCCTGCGCGCCGTCCCGCCGGGCACCGAGTCCGAGCAGCTCGGCATCGACGACGGGCTCGCCGAACTGCTGGCCACCACCTCGGTCGCCGACGACCTCTGGCTGCGCGACCCCTGGCCGTCGGACGAGTCGCAGGACGACGAGGCGTGAAGGGAGCGGTGACGAGGTCAGAAGAGCTTTCCGGGGTTCAGGATTCCGAGGGGGTCGAAGGTCCGCTTGATGCCCTGCTGCAACTCCACGCCCACCGGCCCCAACTCCTGCGCCAGCCAGTCCTTCTTCAGTGTGCCCACGCCGTGCTCGCCGGTGATCGTGCCGCCCAGTTCGAGCCCGAGCGCCATGATCTCGTCGAAGGACTCCCGCGCCCGCCGCGACTCGTCCTCGTCCGCGTGGTCGAAGCAGACGACGGGATGGGTGTTGCCGTCGCCCGCGTGCGCGCAGACTCCGATGGTCAGGTCGTACTTCTCGGCGATGGCGGCCGTCCCGTCGAGCATGGCGGCCAGCTTCGTACGCGGTACGCAGACGTCGTCGATCATCGTCGCGGACTTGATCGTCTCCAGGGCGGTCAGGGAGAGCCGGCGCGCCTGGAGGAGGAGTGCGGACTCGGCCGCGGACTCGGCCGGTACGACCTCGGTGGCCCCGGCCGCCGCGCACAGCTCGCCGACGGCGGCCAGATCGGCCGCCGGGTCCGGGGTGTCGAAGGCACACAGGAGCAGCGCCTCGGTGGTGTTCGGCAGCCCCATGTTCGCCAACTTGTTGACGGCGCGGATGGTGGTGCCGTCCATCAGCTCCAGCAGAGACGGCGTATGGCCACGCTCCATGATCGCGCAGACGGCCTCGCAGGCGGCCGCCGACGAGGGGAACTCGGCGGCGAGCGTGAGCTGTTGGGGCGGCTGCGGGCGGAGCGCGAGGGTCGCGCCGACGATGATGCCGAGGCTGCCCTCCGAGCCGACGAAGAGCCGGGTCAGGTCATATCCGGCGACGCCCTTGGCGGTGCGCCGGCCGGTGGAGAGCAGCCGCCCGTCGGCGAGGACGACGTCGAGACCGAGGACGTACTCCGCCGTGACCCCGTACTTCACACAGCACAGGCCGCCGGACGCGGTGCCGATGTTCCCGCCGATGGTGCACGTCTCCCAGCTGGAGGGGTCCGGCGGGTAGGAGAGACCGTACTCGTTGACCGCGCGGGACAGGACGGCGTTGACCACGCCGGGTTCCACGACCGCGATCCGGTCGACCGGGTTGATCTCCAGGATCCGGTCCATCCTGACCAGGGACAGCACGATGCAGCCTTCGGAGGCGTTGGCGGCACCGGACAGGCCGGTGCGCGCGCCCTGGGGGACGACCGGGACGCGCAGCGCGGTCGCGGTGCGCATGACGTGCTGGACCTGCTCGACGGTGCGTGGGAGCACGACGGCCGCGGGGGTGCCGGCCGTGCAGAAGCTCGCCATGTCGTGGGTGTAGGAGGCGGTGACGTCCGGGTCGGTGATCAGCGCCTCCGCGGGCAGACCCGCGCGCAGGTCCGCGTGGAGCCGCGTCAGAAGATCGTCCATGCGTCCAGCCTGGCACCCGGGGCCATCGGTGTGAACCCGCCGTCGTGGTCCTTCGTGTGCTCTTCGTACAGGCGCACAGTGAGCGGCATGAGGACGGAGAACGTGTCGAGAGCGGTCCTGACCGCGGGGGTGGGTGCGGTGCTCGCGGCGACGGCGCTGCTGTACGCCCCCGATCTCGCACCCGGTCTGTTCGGCGACGGGAAGCCGCCCGCACCCGGTCCCGCCGAGCGCGCGGTGCTCGCGGCGAACGCGGGGGCGCAGGCCTCGCTGCCCGACCTGGGAGCGCTGATCGGCGACCGAGAGAAGTGGCTGAAGGACCATCCGACGGACGAGACGTCCTGGGCCGTGCTCGGGGCGGCGTACACCGAGCGGGGCACGCGGCTCGGCGACGCGTCGTACTACCCGCGTGCCGAGCGCGCCCTGAAGCGCTCCCTGGAGGTACGGCCCGCCTCGCGCGGGAACCTCGACGCGCAGCTGGGGCTCGGCGCCCTGGCCAACGCGCGGGGCGACTGGGAGACGGCCAGGACCTGGGGGGAGGCGGTCCGCGCGAAGTCGCCGAAGCGCTGGCCGGTGTACCCGGTGCTGATCGACGCGTACAACGGGCTCGGTGACTACAAGGCCGCCCGGCAGGCCCTTTCGGCCCTGGAGGAGCTGCACTCGGGTGCGGCGGTGAGCACGCGGGTCGCGCAGGGGTACCGCAACCGGGGCTGGCGCGAGGACGCGGCGGTGGCGGCGCTCGACGCGGTGGCGCGGGCGGAGACCGGCGCGGAGAAGGCGGCGGCGTACGCCCGGCTCGGGGATCTGGCGTGGGAGCGGGGCGAGCCGGAGGAGGCGGTGACCGAGTACGGGTCGGCCCTGCGCCTCGTACGGGACCACGGTCCGTCGCTCGCGGGGCGGGCCCGGGCGCTCGCGGCGCTGGACCGCACGGACGAGGCGATTCTCGACTACCGGGCGGCGCTCGCGCGGCTCCCCCGGCCGGAGTACGTCCTGGAGGCCGGCGAGCTGTACGAGTCGCTCGGCCTGGACGGCGAGGCGCGGGCGCAGTACGAGGTGCTGCGGTCGGGGTCCTGGGCCGGCGGGGAGGTCGTCCTCGGTCTGTTCGAGGCGGACCACGGGGACGCGGCGGCGGCGGTGCGGATGCTGAAGGCGGAGTGGGCGCGCGGGCACCGGTCGGTGCAGATGGCGGACGCGCTGGGCTGGGCGCTCTTCCGGGCCGGGGAGCCGAAGGAGGCGCTGGGCTACGCGAGGAGGGCGACGGAGGAGGGGCTGCGCAGCGCGCTCTTCTCGTACCACCGGGGCGAGATCGAGCGGGCGGTGGAGGAGTACGGTCCGGCTCGCCGGCATCTGGCGGAGGCGCTGCGGATCAACCCGGACTTCTCGCCGCTGCTGGCGCCGAGGGCGCGGCAGTCGGTCCGTGAACTGGGCGACCCCCCGGACACGCTCCCGGAGGAACTCCGCGAGGCCCCTCCGACGCCCCCGAAGTCCTCGGAGGCCCCGAAGTCCCCGAAGTCCTCGGAGGCCCCGGAGGCCCCGGAGGCCCCGGAGGCCCCGGGGACGCCGGAGTCCTCGGAGACCCCGGTGGCCGCGGGGACGCCGGTGGCCCCGCGGAACCCCGTCGGGGGCAACGGTTCCGCGGGGCGGCGGAGTTCCGGCGCCACCCCCGCGGGCGCCGGAGCATGAAGACGGGCCCGGGGCAGACACCCGCCCGGGCCCGCCGGTCTTCGCGGACTACAGGTTCCCGCGCTTCTCCTGCTCGCGCTCGATCGCCTCGAACAGGGCCTTGAAGTTGCCCTTGCCGAAGCCCATGGAGCCGTGACGCTCGATCATCTCGAAGAAGACGGTCGGACGGTCCTGGACCGGCTTCGTGAAGATCTGCAGCAGGTAGCCGTCCTCGTCGCGGTCGACGAGGATCTTCAGCTCGCGCAGGGTCTCGACGGGCACCCGCGTCTCGCCGGCCCACTCGCCGAGCGTGTCGTAGTACGAGTCGGGGGTGTCGAGGAACTGGACACCGGCGGCGCGCATGGAACGGACCGTCGCGACGATGTCGTTGGTGGCCAGCGCGATGTGCTGGACGCCCGCGCCGCCGTAGAACTCCAGGTACTCGTCGATCTGCGACTTCTTCTTCGCGATCGCCGGCTCGTTGATCGGGAACTTCACCTTGAGGGTGCCGTCCGCGACGACCTTCGACATCAGGGCCGAGTACTCGGTCGCGATGTCGTCGCCCACGAACTCCTTCATGTTCGTGAAGCCCATGACGTTGTTGTAGAAGCCGACCCAGTCGTTCATCTTGCCGAGCTCGACGTTGCCGACGCAGTGGTCGATGGCCTGGAAGGTGCGCTTGGCCGGCGGCTCGACGATCGGGGCGGCGGCGACGAAGCCCGGCAGGTAGGGGCCGTCGTAGCCGGAGCGCTCGACGAGGGTGTGACGGGTCTGGCCATACGTCGCGATGGCGGCGAGGACGACGGTGCCGTTCTCGTCCTTCACCTCGTACGGCTCGGTGATGCCGGTGGCGCCGTGCTCGACGGCGTAGGCGTACGCGGCGCGCGCGTCGGGCACCTCGATCGCCAGGTCGACGACACCGTCACCGTGCTCGGCGACGTGCTCGGCGAGGAAGCGGCCCCAGTCGGTGGAGGCCTTGATGACGGAGGTGAACACGAAGCGGGCGGCGCCGTTCGTCAGGACGTAGCTGGCGGTCTCGCGGCTGCCGTTCTCCGGTCCGGAGTACGCGACGAGCTTCATACCGAAGGCCGTGGAGTAGTAGTGCGCGGCCTGCTTGGCATTGCCGACGGCGAAGACGACCGCGTCCATTCCCTTCACGGGGAAGGGATCGGCCTGCCGCGCCGTGGAAGGGGAGGGATCGATGATCATCGAGTTGTCTGCCATGACGGCAGAGTCCCGCCGATCGGCAAGCTGCGCAATAGTTCGCCGAGTGGCTGGGCAATCTGTACAGCAGCGGGTCAGTATGGCCGGGAGACTTGTACAGGATGACCATGAGGAGACCTCTGTGGCGATCGATCATCTGGACGGCCGGCTGATCGTGCTGCTCGCGCGCGAGCCGCGGATCGGGGTGCTCGAGGCGTCGCGCCGGCTGGGCGTGGCGCGCGGCACGGTGCAGGCGCGCCTGGACCGCCTTCAGGCGCACGGGGTGATCCGCGGCTTCGGCCCCCAGGTCGACCCGGCGGCGCTCGGCTATCCGGTGACCGCGTTCGCGACGCTGGAGATCAAGCAGGGGCAGGGGCCGGACGTCCGGGAGCACCTGGCGACCGTGCCCGAGGTGCTGGAGCTGCACACGACGACGGGTCACGGCGACATGCTCTGCCGACTGGTGGCCCGCTCCAACGCGGACCTCCAGCGGGTGATCGACCGGGTCGTCGGCTTCGAGGGGATCGTGCGGGCCTCCACGGCGATCGTGATGGAGAACCCCGTACCGCTGCGGATCATCCCGCTGGTGGAACAGGCGGCGGAGGACGAGCCGCTGTAGCCCCGCCCTCTCCTCCCCCTACTTCCGGAGATACTTCCGGAGAAGTGGTCGGAGGTCGTGGCCGGACGGACGGGTCAGCAGCTCGGGACCTTCCCTTCCTGGCCCTGGTCCAGCGCCCGGAGCGACGCCACGGCGTCGGTGAGCGTCGAGACGGGGATCAGCCGCATCCCCTTCGGCAGCTCGGCCTGGGCGTCGGAGCACTCCGCCTCGGGCACGAGGAAGACGCTCGCCCCGTCCCGCGCGGCGGCCTGGGTCTTCAGCGACACCCCGCCGACGGCGCCGACCGTGCCGTCGGGCTCGATCGTGCCCGTACCGGCGACGGTCCTGCCGCCGGTGAGGTCGCCGTCGGCGCCGTCGCCGTCGAGCTTGTCGACGATCCCGAGGGAGAAGAGGAAACCGGCGCTCGGCCCACCGATGTCGGCGAGATGGAGCGTGACCTTCACGTCCTTCGGGTCGAGCTTCAGATAGCCGAGTGCGGCGAGGGTGGCGGCGTCCTGCGACTCCTTCATCTCGCCCAGGTTGTGCTCCTCCACCTCGGCGTCCGACTTGCCCGGCGGGTAGACGGAGTCGCGCGGCAGCACGGCCTGGTCGGTACGGAACCAGGCGTCGGCGATGTCGGCGAAGTCGTTGTCGACGCTCGGCCCGGTGGCCACGATCGTGGTCATCAGCAGCTTGCCCTCGGTGTCCCGGACGGGCGCCCCGCTGATCGTGATCACCTGGCGCCCGTCGACCGCCCCGAGTACGTCGGCGGTCGTTCCGGGCGAGGCGATGGCGTACGGCAGCGGCGCGAGCCCGACGGCGGCGAAGAGCGCGGCGACGGGCAGGGCGCAGAGGGCGAGCGCACGGGTACGCGTGAGACTGGTGAGCACGCCCCCAATCTACTGGGCGCCCGCCGGCACCCGACGGTCGAAGAACCCCCGCAGCTGGTGACGCACGGCACGCACGGCGTCCCACGCCCCGATCGCCCCGATCGCGCCGACGAGCCGGACCCGGTCGGCGGCGCTGATCAGACCGGCGGCCTGGAGCTGGGGCACGAGGGCCGCGTAGTCGGTGAACACCGCGTGCGCCGCGTCGTCGAGCTGCCGCCGGCGCACCCGCGCTCCGGACCGGGCGAGCACCGCGTTCCAGGAGCGGTCGATCCGGGTGTCGCGGTAACCGTCGGCGCCGAGCAGGAGCAGCGGGCGGTCGACGCCGTACCGGGCGACGGGGAAGAACGTGCCGTCCATCTGGTCCAGTTCTAGCGCAACGCGTCGGCGACCTCTCGCGCCGCGTCGACCACCCTCGGGCCCACCCGTTCCGGGACCGCGTCCGCGAGCATCACGACGCCCACGCTGCCCTCGATGCCCGTGATGCCGACCAGCGGGGCCGCGGCGCCGCTCGCGCCCGCCTCCAGCTCGCCGTGGGTCAGCGTGAACCCCGGCTCGATCAGACTTCCCTGCCGGGCCGCGAGGATGGCGCGGCCCGCCGCGCCCCGGTCCAGCGGGTGCCGGAACCCGGCCCGGTAGGCCACGTGGTAGTCGGTCCAGGTCGGTTCGACGACGGCGACCGCCAGCGCCTCCGCCCCGTCCACGAGGGTGAGATGAGCGGTCGCGCCTATGTCCTCGGCGAGGGAGCGCAGCGCGGGCAGCGCCGCCTCCCGTACGAGCGGATGGACCTGGCGGCCGAGGCGGAGCACGCCGAGGCCCACCCGGGCGCGACCGCCCAGGTCTCGGCGTACGAGCGCGTGCTGTTCGAGTGTGGCGAGCAGACGGTAGACGACGGTCCTGTTGACCCCGAGTCGGTTGGACAACTCGGTGACGGTCAGGCCGTGGTCGGTGTCGGCGAGCAGCTTGAGGACCCTGAGGCCCCGGTCGAGCGTCTGGGAGGTTTCCGCGGTCACGACGCCCTCTCCTTCGGAGTGAGTGACGGCGGACCTTCAAACGAGAGCAGCGGCGCCGGTCCCGCGGCGACGCACGTCAGAGGCCGCCGGCAGGCCATGCGCACCGGCTGCGCTCCGCGGCGGCGCTGCCACGGGGCGTTTCATTGCGGGGACAGTAGCGAGCCACTCCGCTCAGCGGAAGACCTCGTCCAGAATCCGGGCGCGAGCGGCTGGATACCGACGGTCCGTGCACGACGGCGCGGGGCCCCCGTCCGCTCAGCGGTGCGCGACCCGTCCTGAGCGACACAGAACCGTCCCCTCAGCGACACACGGCCCGCCCCGAGCGACGCGGAACCGTCCGCCCGCTCGGGGCGCGACACCCGGTCCGAGCGACGCGGAACCGTCCGCTCAGCGGTGTACGGCCCCGCCGCTCAGCCGCGTACGGGACCGGTCGTCTCCGGGCTCAGCGCATCCGGGTGGCCCACTCCTGGACCTTCTTGATCCGCTCGCGGATCTGCCCGGCGGTCGCCTCGGCGCTCGGCGGCCCGCCGCACACCCGGCGCAGCTCGGTGTGGATCACGCCGTGGGGCTTGCCGCTCTGGTGAACGTACGCACCGACCATCGTGTTGAGCTGTTTCCTCAGCTCAAGAAGCTCCTTGTGCGAAACGACGGGCCGCCGCTCGGCCGGAAGCTCCAGCAGGTCCGCCTCGGTGTCCGGCTTCTTGCGGCTGTGCGCGATCTGCCGGGCCTGCCGCTTCTGGAGGAGCAGCTGCACCTGGTCGGGTTCGAGGAGCCCGGGGATGCCGAGGTAGTCCTGCTCCTCCTCGCTGCCCGGGTGGGCCTGCATGCCGAACTCGGCGCCGTCGTAGAGCACGCGGTCGAAGACGGCGTCGGACTCCAGCGCCTCGAAGGGCAGCATGTCCTGCTCGCCGGTGTCCTCGTCCTGCTGCTTCTCGGCCTCCGCCATCTCCTTCTCGGATTCGGCGTACGGGTCGTCCTCGCCGTCCTTCTTCGGCTTGTCGAGGACGTGGTCGCGCTCGACCTCCATCTCGTTGGCGAAGCCGAGGAGGTTGGGGATGGTGGGAAGGAACACGGAGGCCGTCTCGCCGCGCCTGCGCGAACGCACGAACCGTCCGACGGCCTGGGCGAAGAAGAGTGGGGTCGAGATGGTCGTCGCGTACACGCCCACGGCGAGGCGGGGGACGTCGACGCCCTCGGACACCATGCGGACGGCGACCATCCAGCGTTCGTTGTTCTCGCTGAACTCGTCGATCCGCTTGGAGGCGGCGGCCTCGTCGGAGAGGACGACCGTGGCCTTCGTACCGGTGATCTCGCGGATGAGCTTGGCGTAGGCGCGGGCGGAGTCCTGGTCGGAGGCGATGACGAGCCCGCCGGCGTCGGGGATGCCCTTGCGGACCTCGGTGAGGCGCTGGTCGGCGGCGCGCAGGACGTTCGGCATCCAGTCGCCGCGCGGGTCGAGCGCGGTGCGCCAGGCCTGGGAGATGGCGTCCTTGGTCATGGGCTCGCCGAGGCGGGCGGCGATCTCGTCGCCGGCCTTGGTGCGCCAGCGCATGTTGCCGCTGTAGGAGAGGAAGATCACGGGCCGGACGACGCCGTCGCCCAGGGCGTTGCCGTAGCCGTAGGTGTAGTCGGCGGACGACCGCCGGATGCCGTCGTTCCCCTCCTCGTACGTGACGAAGGGGATGGGGTTGGTGTCGGACCTGAAGGGCGTACCGGTCAGGGCGAGGCGCCGGGTCGCCGGGTCGAACGCCTCCAGGCAGGCCTCGCCCCAGGACTTGGAGTCACCGGCGTGGTGGATCTCGTCGAGGATGACGAGGGTCTTGCGCTGCTCGCAGCGGTTGCGGTGGAGCATGGGGCGCACGCCGACACCGGCGTAGGTGATCGCGACGCCGTGGTACTCCTTGCTGAGCGGCCCGGCGCTGTAGTCGGGGTCGAGCTTGATCCCTATCCGCGCGGCGGCGGCCGCCCACTGCTTCTTCAGGTGCTCCGTGGGGGCGACGACCGTGACCTGCTGCACGACATGGTGGTGCAGCAGCCAGGACGCGAGGGTCAGCGCGAAGGTGGTCTTTCCGGCGCCGGGCGTCGCGACCGCGAGGAAGTCGCGGGGCTGCTCCTGGATGTACTTCTCCATGGCGCCCTGCTGCCAGGCTCGCAGCTTGTTGGCGGTGCCCCAGGGGGCCCGTCCGGGGAAGGCGGGAGAGAGGTGATGGGAGGAGGTGGCGGTGGTAGTCACGGTCTCCGGTTCGACGCTCGTCCAGATATGACAACCGGGCCACCTTACCGGCGGCCCGGTGGAAACCTCGTACGAACGCCACGGGGTCCGCCAGGGTGGGACTCAGCTCACGTCGGGAGCCTCAGCTCGTGGAGCCCCTGCGCAATCGCCTTGACTTCATCGAGTGCCCCGGTCGCTACGGCGATGACCAGGCGTTCCGCGGCATCGATGTCCGGCCGCAGCTGGATGCCGTTCATGGCGAGGAACGTGACGCAGGACAACCAGGCGGTGCGCTTGTTCCCGTCGACGAAGGGGTGGTTGACCGCCAGCGACTGGAGAAGCGCGGCTGCCTTGTCGATCAGCTCGGGGTACGCCTCCTCCCCGAACATGGCCGCGGACGGCCGGTGCACCGCCGATTCGAGCAGGCCCGCGTCGCGTACGACGACCTTCTGGTCATCGACCGCGTGCTCGGCGATGACCAGAACGTCCTCGGCGGAGAGGTAGATGCACGTCACTTCAGGCGCTCCATCAGCTCGTGCCACTTGGCCGCCTGCTCCATGGCGGTCTTCCGCACGATCGCCTCCTGGGCGGTACGCGCAAGGTAATGGTCCACCGCCTTGAGCAGTATGGCGTGCATGCTGGTGCCCTCCTGCTCGGCCCGCTGCTTGAGTGCTTCCGTCTGGTCGTCGCGAAGACGCAGGTTCATAGCCATACCAGAACGGTACCACCCGGTGGGGTCATTCTGGTATCACTCGCGGGGGTGAGCGGCCCGCAGCCGCGTCGCGACCCACGCCCCCATCAGCGCCACCCCCGCCATCGGGAGGAACACGGCCGCGAATGCCACGGGGTGGCCGGCTCCGCCGGTGGCGGCCGCGTGCCCGACCGCTCCCCCGCCCAGCGCCGCGAACGCCGCGCCGCCCACCGCGAGCAGCAGCACGTTCGACAGGCCGTCCGAGATCTGCAGCGCCGCCGAGTTCGCGCCCGCCTCATCCGGCGCGGAGAGCTTCAGGAGCAGCACGCTCGTCGAGGCGATCACCATGCCCATGCCCAGGCACCCGTAGCCCCAGGCGACCGCCACCACCCACACCGGGACCGCCTCGACCAGGACGGTCGGCGCCGTGCCGATCGCCGCCGCGACGAGCAGCATCCCGAGCACGACGAGCCGTTCGCGGTACGGCTCCGTCCACGGCCGTGACTGGATCCACGACCCGAGCGCCCAGGTCGCCCCGCCGACCGCGAGCGACAGGCCCGCGAGCGTGGGGCTCATGCCCCGCTGGGTGACGAGCATGAGCGGTACGAAGGACTCCGCGGCGATGAAGGAGCCCGCCGCGATCCCCCGCAGCAGCACCACCGACGGCAGCCCCCGCGCGGCCCGGGAGGTCCCGCGCGGCAGCAGTCCGAGTACGGCCGGCACGAGCAGCGCGGCACCCGCCGCCGCCGGGAGGAGCGAGAGCCAGCGCAGTTCCTGACCGGCGTACTGGAGCAGCCCCGCGCCGGCCGAGATGCCGAGCGCGAGCCGGATCCGCCGCCGGTCGTACGGCGGGAGGGGCGCGGCCGGGTCGGCGGGCCCGGAGGCGGTGCGGCGGATGGCGGGCAGGGCGAGGGCGAGGGAGGGGACGACGAGAACGGGAATCCCGACGAAGACCCAGCGCCAGCCCAGGTGCTCGGTGATCGTCCCGGAGGCGAGCGGCCCGACGACGGACGGGACGACCCAGCTCGCCGCGAAGGCGGCCATGATCGCGGGCCGTAGCTGTTCGGAGTACGCGCGGCTGACGATGACGTACAGCGCGACGATCACCAGCCCGCCGCCGAGGCCCTGGACGGCCCGTCCGGCGATGAAGAGCCACATCGTGCCGGCGGTCCCGGAGAGCAGCAGTCCGGCGGCGAAGGCGCTGATGCCGACGGTGAGCGGGGCGAGGGGCCCGCCGCGGTCGGACCACTGCCCGGAGAGGACCATGGCGAAGAGGCTGGTGGTGAAGTACGCGGAGAAGGCGAAGGCGTAGAGCGGAATCCCGTCCAGCTCGCGCGCCGCGACCGGCATGGCCGTCCCGACGGCGGTCGCCTCGAAGGCGATGAGCAGCACGACGGAGACGATGCCGATGCTGAGCGCCCGGTGCTCGCGGTCGAGCACGGAACCGCCGCCCGGGGTGAGGACGGCGGCGGGGAGGTCCGGCGCGACGCCGGAGTCGGCGTCGCGGGGTTCGAGGGCGCTCATGCCCTTCAGAGTAAGAGGTGAAGACCAAGTTGACCCCTGTCGTGGGGCGGGGGGCGGCTCAGCCGTTGGACCTACGACCATCAACACCGGGCGTCGGTCGCGTGACGACCCTCGGCAGCCCTTGATCGCCGGCAGGGCCTCCGGCCCCCAGAGCCGGCTGGATTCGTGAAGCGAGGCCGCGGCTAGTATCGGGCGGTCTTGAGTTGACGGGGGATCGAGCGTGGAAGCACAGGGTGCGCCCCAGTGCGCGGATGACGGTATACGCGGTGGCGTACGAGGCTCATGGCTGCGGCGGCGTCGCAGGACGGTCGCTGCGGTGACCGCGGTGGCGCTCGCGATCGCCGGGGTCGGTGTCTGGGCGGCCGGTATCGGACCCTTCGCCAAGGATGAGTACTGCTGGGGTGCTTGGAAGCAGGACAGTGGGCCCCGGCTGCTCGGCGACGACGAGTTGGGCACGACCGGGGACGAGCGCGTCGCCGAGGAGTCCGCCGCGCCTTCGGCGGACCGTCCGGAGGGCACCTGCACGCTCCGGGTGACGTCCAGCGTGCCGGACGACCACGGGTCCTCGGCCACTGACGCGGGCGGCGCCGAGACGAACACCATCGAGTTCAAGAAGACGGTCAAGGTCAGCTATGGGCCCGTGCCAGCCTCGGAGAAGGAACGCCTGAGCTGGCTGGCGGAGTTCCTCGACGACTCAGTGGGGCCGCTGCCCGACGGTGTCCCCGGACTGGTCGGCAACGCCAAGGGCATGGTCGTACTGCCCAAGGAGTGCGACGTCGACGGGCGGCCGACCGTGGTGACCATCGCCGGGGACGAGACCGGGGACGGCCATCTGGGACTGGTGAACATGCCGGTATCGATCGGCAGCCAGGGGGACGTGGCCCAGCTGCTGCTCGCCGTGGCCAACGAGGGGATGCGGCGGACGGACTGCGCCGAGGGCGCCGCTCCCCTGCGCGTCACCTCTCCGGTGAAGCCCGCCCGCGAGGGGGAGACCGGCGGCGTCGGCTCGCACGCCACCTGCGGTATCCGAGGTTTCGGTTTCGCGACTGTCAAGGGCGATCACTACGAAGCTCAGGCCGGTGTCGTGGAGGACGGTGTCCAGCTGTGCACACTCACCAACACGGACCATGTCAGGAACCCCGTCTTCGCAGGTCAGTTCATGATGGCAGCGCAGCCGCGCCTGGCGGCGCTGCTCCAGGATCTCGCCGGTGACCGGTCACCGGGTCCCGGTTGGCGTGGCAAAGGGCGGCTGACCGACTCCTACAACATCGTCCAGGCCGACTGCGAGACCGGCCCCACGGTCTTCGCGCTCTGGTTTGACACCGCCTATCTGGAGAAGGTCGCCATCCCGGACGCGGGCGGCGCGTTCGCCCGGGCCGTGAACGCTGTGGGAGACCGTATCGGCTGCTCAGACGTGGCGCCGCGGCGATGAGCGGGGGCCCGGAGTCGGGGAGCGACGTGACGGAGACGGAGAACGGGAGCGGCGCGATGCCCGAGGACACCCACGAGCAGCACCTCACGTCGGCAACGACGGCCACCGCCCCTTGCTCCCCACCACCGCCCCCGCCGCCGCCCTCTGGCCTCCGGCGGCTGCTGCGCGGCAAGCGGGGAGCGGCGCTCGCGGGCATGCTCGCCGGTGCGCTGCTCGGCGCGGGCACGGTGGCCTGGCAGACGGACACCCTGCCGTTCGTACCGAGGGACCTGTGCTGGGGGTCGCTGTCGGAGGACGTCGCGTTCGGCATGTTCGCGAGGGAGGGGCGCCTGGAGGCTCGGGAGCTTCCCCTCGAACATGCCCGGGGAAACGACGCGCGGGTCCGCGGCGAGTGCCGGATCACGCGTATCGAGGACGGCGAGCGGCGCTGGGAGGTGACCGCCAGGGTGCGCGACCTCGACGAACTGTACGGGCTCGACATGCGGGAGTGGCCCGACGAGTTCCTCTCCCCTCGGATGACCCCGCTGGGCGGCGAGATCACCGGCATGGCCTCGCCCAACCGCGCCTGGGTCGCGCTGCCCAAGGGCTGCACGAGTTCGTCGGGCCGAGCTCACGCGCCGATGGTGGTGGACCTGTCCGCGGGCGTCGCCTGGATCGAGCGCGAGGACGACCAGAGCCGCCGGGCCGCTTTGGCGCGCACCGTCGTTCACATGACCAACGGGCTGATGGAGAGGTGGGGTTGCTCGGGGAGGTACGCCGATCCCGGGGAACTGGCGCCGCTCGCCGAGCTGCGCGCCACGGCACCGGATGAGCTGTGCGGGGTGAAGGATCTGCGTCTGCCCGAGGCGGCCCGTCGATCGAAGGAGGACAAGGTCTCCTACCACGAACGGGTCACTCCGGGGCCGGGTGAAGGCGTGCGCGGCTGCGACATCGGCGCGCACGGTGACCGCCCTGACATCCGGCTCATGACCGTCGAGGACCCCGATCTGGCACAGATCTTCATGCCTCGCGCGCTCCAGGGCGGAGGCGAGCGCCTTGAGGGCGACGGCTACGGTGTGCTGGGCGGCGACCTCTCGGTGTTCAAGGCCCGCTGCCAGACCGGTGATGTCGCCTTCGTGGTCCGCGAGTTCGATGCCCATCGGAGCGACTGGACACGCCAGCTCCTCCCCGCCTACGTGAAGTCCGAGGCCAGGCGGATCGGCTGCGGGGAGGTGTCGGTGAAGACGCGTCGCTGAGCCGGATCCGGCCCGGCCCGCAGGTCGCCGAACAGGAGACCGAGCCGGTCCGGGTCGATACGGCCCCGTGGTCCGGTCAGCCGGCACGGCCTCGTGCGACATGCTCTCGCCAGAGCGTCCGGCCGCCGCCGTGTGTGGCCCTGTCCGTCCCTTCGTGTCACCGTGTCCCGTCCCGCTCCACTGGATCACGCCGCGCCCGACGACTCGCCCGGCTGGGCCGACGGCGGTCGCTGCCGAGCGGCCGCTACCGCGGCCGTCGGGTCCCGCTCGGCGTCGCAGTGCCGCTGCGTGTCGTGCTGGATGGCCGGCATCCGGCGGCGTGCGCCCGCGTCGATCTCCGCGTAGCCGTTCTTGGCCTCAGCCACGCAGCGGCAACGTGGGGGATTCGCCTACCCCGTCACCGCGCCCACCGCCGCCTGCGGGCGGATCGGGAGGCGGTTGACCGGGCGGCCCGTCGCCGCGCGGACCGCCGAGGCCACCGCCGCCGGGGAGGTGACCACCGGGACCGCGCTCGCCGCCTTCGCCCCGAAGGGGGCCACCACGTCGCGCTCCTCGACGAGCTTCACGATGCGGATGTCCGGTGCGTCCAGGGCCGTCGGGAGCGCGTAGCCCGTCAGGTCCGGGTGCCGGAGCAGGCCGCGGGCGGTGCGGAGGTTCTCCGTGAGGGCCGCGCCGACGCCCTGGGTGACCCCGGCCTCGATACGGGTGGCCAGCTGCGCCGGGTTGAGGACGCGGCCGACGTCCTGGGCGACGGCCATCTCCACCACGCGGACCGAGCCCAGCTCGATGTCGACGTCCACCACCGCGCGGATCGCGCAGAAGGCGAGGCCCACGAAGGCGTCGCCCTGCCCCGACTCGTCCAGGGGCTCGGTCGGGTGCGGGCGGCACTGGGCGGTCGCCCAGAGCTCCTTGCCGTCCATCGCCTCCATGACCGTGGTCGACAGGACACCGTCGTAGGACGTGATCTTGCCGTCCGTGATCTGGAGCAGCTCCGTCGACATGCCGAACTTGTGCGCCAGGGGCTGCAGCAGTTGCGTACGGACCATCTTCGCCGCGCGCTCCACCGCCCCGCCCGACACCCACGTGTGACGGCCGTGCGTCGCCGGACCGGCCGGCGGCTGGTCGGTGTCGACCGAGGCGACGTGGACCTCCTCCAGGCCCAGCGTCTCCTGGACGATCTGGCGGGCCAGCGTCGAGAAGCCCGAACCCGTGTCCACGGCCGCGCAGATGACCGTGGCCACGCCGTCCTGGACCTTCACCGTCGCCGTCGAGACCTCGTCGGTGCCCTCCGCGCCGAGCATGTGCACCATGCCGAGCGCGTAGCCGACGCCCCGGCGCACCGCGCCCGGTTCGCCCGCGCCCTCGGGCCCGCCCGGCAGCAGCCAGTCCTCCTCGGGGGTGTCCATCGGCAGGGACGGCAGGGGGAAGTCACGGACGGCGGCCAGCAGTTCCGCCACCGGCGCCGGGCACGTCACCGTCTGGCCCGTCGGGAGGAGGTCCCCGGTGGCCAGGACGTTCCGCAGCCGTACGTCGACCGGGTCCACGCCCAGCTTCGCCGCCAGCTTGTCCATCTGCGCCTCGTACGCCGCGCAGACCTGCATCGCACCCTCGCCCCGCACATGGCCGGACGGCGGGTTGTTCGTGCGGACCGCCCAGCCCTCGATGAAGGCGTGCGGGACGACGTACGGACCGCAGGCGAAGGAGACGGCGGCGGCGAGGGACTCCGAGGACGCGTCAGCGTAGGCGCCGGCGTCCAGCAGGATCTGCGCCTCCACCTTCACCAGCCTGCCCTCCGCGTCCGCGTGGTGGCGGTAGCGCAGCAGCGTCGGGTGTCGGTGGGCGTGACCGAGGAAGGACTCCTCGCGCGTAGCGGTCAGTTTGACCGGGCAGCCGGTACGGAGCGCGAGCAGGCCCAGCGGGATCTGGAAGCCCGGATCGTCACGGTCGCCCGTCGCCCCCGGAACACCCGTCACGACGACCTTGACCTGGTCCGGCGTGAGGCCGAAGCAGGCCGCCGCCAGGTCGCGGTCGGTGTGGGGGTCGGTGGAGGCCGTGTAGATCTCGACCCCGCCGTCGGGGCGCGGGACGGCGAGTCCGGCCTCCGCTCCGATGGGGGCCGGGTCCTGGCGTCCGATCCGGTACAGGCCCTCGACCACGACCTCGCCCGTCGCCTCGGCGTCGCCGAACCGCAGCGGGATGTGGCGGATCAGGTTCCCGTCCGGGTGCAGCGCCTCCGCGGCGAAGGCCTTCTCCGGGTCCGTGACCGGCTCGAGGACCTCGTACTCGACGGCGATCGCCGCCGCCGCGAGCCGGGCGGTGTCCGGGTGGTCCGCGGCCACGGCCGCGATCGCCTCGCCGTGGTGGCGGACCAGCTCGGCCGCGAAGACCGGCCGGTCGGCCACGGTCCGGCCGTACGTCGCGTCCCCGGGCAGATCGGCGTGGGTGACCACGGCCCGGACGCCGGGCATGTCGGCCGCCGCCGTGGTGTCGATCGAGACGATCCGGGCGTGGGGGTGCGGCGAGCGCAGGATCGCCGCCCACAGCAGGCCTTCGGCCCACAGGTCGGAGGCGTACGGGAAGGTGCCCTCGGTCTTGGCGCGGGAGTCGGCCGACGCGAGGGAGGTGCCCAGGCCGTGCGCCACGGGCTCCTGCTCGACGTCGAGCGCCGTCGCCGCCGCGGGCGTGGTGGCGGTGGTCGCGTCGCTGGTCACGGCGTGCCTCCGTCGTGCGGGTGGGAAATCTGGTGCGGGATGCGCGCTTCGTCGGCCGACGCGGCCGCCTGTGCGGCGCGCTCGGCGACGACCTCCCGTACGGCGTCGAGCACGCCCCGGTAGCCCGAGCATCGGCAGAGGTTGCCGCAGAGCGCCTGTCGGGTCTCCAGCTCGGTCGGAGCGTGGTTCCCCGCCAGCAGGTCGTGCACGGTCATGGCCATGCCCGGTACGCAGAAGCCGCACTGGACGGCCCCGCAGCGGGCGAGGGCGCGCTGGACGTCGGACGGTTCGCCGTCGGTCGCCAGGCCCTCGACCGTACGCACCTCACTGCCGGCGGCCGTCGCGGCGGGCACCAGACAGGAGGCGACGAGCCGGCCGTCGACCTGGACGTTGCACGCGCCGCACTCGCCCTGCGAGCAGCCGTCCTTGGCACCGGCCAGGCCGAGCCGCTCGCGCAGGACGTAGAGCAGCGACTCGCCGATCCAGGACTCCGTCACGGGACGGTCGGCGCCGTTCACCCGCAGGATGTACGAGATGTGCGGGTGTTCGTCGCTCTCCGCGCTGGTACCGGTCGAGACGACGGGGACGACGGGGATGTCGGGGTTGTCGGCGACGTCGGCGACGTGAGGGGCGTCCGGGGCCTGAGGCGCTTCGTGGGTCCCCAGTGCCTCCGGAGTCCCCAGGGCCTCAGGAGCCTCCGGAGTCCCCAGGGCCTCAGGAGCCTCCAGGGCGCCCGTGAGCGCCTCCGGCTCCCCGGCCGCGGCCGAAGCGGCATCCTCCGCCTCCGCCGGCTCCGCGGCCGGTTCCTGGACCGCCCACGGCGCCGGAGCGCCGCCCGGCAGGGTCGCCGGGGCGCTGCTCGCGTACTGCGCCAGCATCGACGTCGTGTACTCGCCGGATTCGTCCGAGGTGTCCGAACCGTCCGTCACCACCGGGATCTTCCACTGCCCGGTCGGCGACGGGTCGGGCGTCTGTGCCGCGTCGAAGTTCCACTGGCCGGTCGCGTGCGGATCGGGCTCCCCGCTCTCCGCGAAGCTCCACTGCCCCGTCGCGTGCGGGTCCGGGTCCACGGGCTGCTCCGGCGCGTCCGGAACCGTCGTCTCCGCGGTCGTCGGCGCCTGCGCCACCCACTGGCCCGTCGCCGCCGGATCCGTCCCCGCGGCCGGGGTGAGCGGCGTCAGCGGCATGATCATCGGCGGTACGTAGCCGTGGCCCGGCGCCTCCAGCGGGACGCCGTCGAGCATGAAGTCGGGCGGCAACTGGACGAACGCCGTGGCGTCGCCGTCGTACCCCTCGCTCTGCGGGATCGGCTCCCAGCCGCCCCCGCTCGCGTTCCCGTTCGGTTCGTCGCTCACGACAGCGCCCTCCCCAGTGCCCGTCGAGCCAGCGCGGCGACCGTGCGCCGCAGGTGCAGTACGGCCGGTGGCAGCTGCTCGTCGCCCGGCGGGTCCGGGATGCACGCGGCCGCCACGTACTCGCCGAACGCCGTCAGCGCCTCGGGGGCGAGCCCCCGGTCGCCGTCCCAGTCGACCAGCGAGGCGATCCAGTGTTCCGCCTCCAGCGGCCGCAGCGGCATCGGCGCGATCGCGCCGACCGCGCAGCGCACCCCGCGCCGCGCCGGGTCGAGGACGACCGCGACGGAGGCGGTGGCGCGCGCCGGGCCGGTGCGGCCGGTCGCCTTGAGGAAGACCTGCGGGGCGTGCAGGAGGGGTACGCGGACGAACGCGACCAGCTCGCCGGGGGCCAGCAGGTCGCGGCCCGCCAGCAGGTGGGAGACGGGGATCTCGCGCGTGCCGTGCGGGCCCATGACGACGAGGTCGGCCTCCAGGGCCGCCAGGACGGGCAGGGAGTCACCCGTGGGGGCCGCGGTGACCACGTTGCCGCCGAGGGTGCCCGCGTTACGGATCTGGGGCGGCCCGGCGGCGCGCGCGGCGGCGGCGAGGGCGGGGATGAGGGCCGCGAAGTCGGGGCGGCCCATCCGGGCGTGGGTGAGGCCGGCGCCGAGGAGCGCGTGGCCGTCCTGGTACTGCCAGCCGCGGATCTCGTTGATCCGGCCGAGGCCGACCAGACCGGCGGGCCTGAGCTGCCCCTTGTTGACGGCGGCCATCAGGTCCGTGCCGCCCGCGACCGGTACGGCGGCGGGCATGGCGGTGAGTGCCGCCACGGCCTCGTCGAGCGAGGCGGGCAGCGTCACGGACTGCGCCGTCTGTGGTGCGTGCGTGGTCAACCCGCTGCCCCTTCCCGGTGTCCCCGGCGGTCCCCGACTCGTCCCCGGCTGTCACGCCTGTGTGGCCGTACCGTACGTGCTCACAGCCCGGACGTGGCAACTGTGGCACATCTTCCGAGCCGTCCGACGCGAGGGTCCGCGAAGGACGGTTCCGTCCGGGAAGCCGTACCGGCGACGGTAACTTCCGTTTTGCCGCTCTTGGGTGACGTGGGCACGCGACCTGCCTCACACGTTCGGGGGCGCTCCCTCCAGGGGCCGTCCGAGCACCCCCGGGCGCCGCTGCCAGGGGTGCGGCCCGGCGGGCGGCCGGTAGCCGACGCCGAGGGCGTCCAGGCGCCGGTAGTGGGCGGTCATCCGGCGTTCGAAGCCGGCGAAGTCCCGCTCCTCCGGCACGGGCAGCGCGGACCAGGCGACCTCGGCGAAGGCGACGAGGCGCGGGAAGACCTGGTAGTCGACGCGGGAGCGGTTCTCCATGACCTCGGTCCAGACGTTGGCCTGGGCGCCCAGCACATGGGCGGCGGCCTCGGGGCCCAGACCGGGCGGCAGGGGCTCGAAGCGGTAGACGTCCTCCAGGGTCCGTACGTACCCGATGGGCATCGGCTCGTCCTCGCCGGGCGCCTGACGGTGGTCCAGGTACACCTGCTGCTCGGGGCACATGACGACGTCGTGACCGGCCTCGGCGGCGGTGACCCCTCCCCCGTACCCCCGCCACGACGAGACGGCCGCACCCGGCGCCAGGCCCAATGTCGTCACCTCTCCTCCAGGCGCTCGTACCCGGTGCCGACGGTCCTCGTCGCACGGCCGGTCGCGCCTCCCTCCCTCCTCCTCGTCACTTTCGACACCGGCGCGCCCTTCGGCTCGGCTCCCGCCTTCGAGGATCTCGTCCCAGCCGATGAGGCGGCGGCCCCGGCCGGCGAGCCAGCGGTCGAAGTGGCGGACGAACCAGGACTGCAGCTCGTTCTCGTCGGCGAGCCCCAGCTCCTCGATGCGCGCCCGGGCCGTCGGAGAAGCCTTCCACTGGTCCTTCGGGCACTCGTCGCCGCCGATGTGCACGAAGGTCGACGGGAAGAGCTCCAGGACCTCCTCGAAGACTCCCTCGTAGAAGCGGAGGGTCGACTCGGTGGGCGCGAGGACGTTCGGGTTGACGCCCCAGGTGTCCCAGACGGCGAGCGCGGCCGTGTCGACGACGTCGGTGTTGCCCAGCTCCGGGTAGGCGGCGATGGCGGCCTGCGAGTGACCCGGGACATCGATCTCCGGGACCACGGTGATGTGCCGCTCGGCGGCGTACGCGACGATCTCGCGGATGTCGTCCTGGGTGTAGAACCCGCCGTGCGGCGTCTCGTTCCACAGCGGCGAGGCCCGGTGCCCCCACTTCGTACGGGCACGCCAGGCGCCGACCTCGGTGAGTCGCGGATGGCGCCTGATCTCGACGCGCCAGCCCTGGTCGTCGGTGAGGTGGAGGTGGAGGACGTTGAGCTTGTGCGCGGCCATCAGGTCCAGCTGGCGCAGGACGTCGTCCTTCGGCATGAAGTGCCGGGCGACGTCGAGCATGAGCCCGCGCCACGGGAAGCGCGGGGCGTCCTCGACGGTGAGACGGGGAAGCTCCCAGCCGCGGGCGCCCCGGCCGGCAGGGGCCTTTCGGTACGCGTCGGGTCCCAGGAGCTGACGGAGCGTCTGGAGGCCCCAGAACACCCCGGCCGCGCCGCCGCCCTCCACGAGGACGGTCACGCCGGGTTCGAGGGAGTCGTCGGTCGAGAGCCGGTAGCCCTCCGGGCCGTACGCCTCCGCCACCTCGGCGCTGACGCGCAGCCGGATCGCCCGCGGGCCGCCGCCCGGCGCGAAGGGCAGCCCGGTGGCGGCGCCGAGCGCCTGGCGCAGCCAGCGCGCCACGCCCTCGGTGCCGGGCCCCGCGTCCAGGGTGGTGTCCTCGTCCAGCGAGACGTGGCCGGCGCCCGGCGCGCGGACGTCGAGCGCGCGCGGCGCGGGGATCAGCGGCTCGTGACGGTCGCCATGCATGGCATCGGCCTTTCGGAGACGGCTCTCATGGGGATCAGTCCTTCACCGCCCCGCCGAGTCCCGAGACCAGGCGGCGCTGCACGAGGACGAAGAAGACGAGCACCGGGATCGTCATCACGGTCGACCCCGCCATGATGCCGCCCCAGTCGTTCTCGTCCGGCCTGAAGGCGGCCTTGACGCGCTGGGTGCGGGTCTCGACGGGGATGTACTCGACCTCGACCTCCGCCCCCGCGTGCCGCTTCTCGAAGGCGGCTACGGCGGCGTCGACGACCTGCTTCTTCGGCGTGTTGTCGACCTCCTGGAAGAGCCAGACGCGCAGGGTGCCGGTCTTCTCGTCCGTCGTGGCGCCACCGTCGGAGGTCTGCGGGGCGCAGGCGGTGGCGGTGAGGGCGGCGAGCACAAGTGCGGTGGCCGTGGCGGCGATGGGGGTCCCCCCTGCTCGGGCGAAGCCGAGAGCTCGGGGGAGGGCAGGAAGCTTCATGACGGGTCCCCTCCGAAGGTGTTGCAACATACGCAACGGGCGTTTCGCACTGCACAACACGCGAGAGGTTAGGGGCGGACCAACTCCCGGACAAGTGGTCTCAACCACTCTGTGACCGGCCGAAGCACCCCGTGCAACGCCCCGCCGGGCCCCCGAACGCGGACGGCCCCCGGCACACGCACCGAGGTGCGCGCGCCGGGGGCCGTCCCGACCGCCAGGACCGTCCTACTTCTTGTCCTTGCCGCCCTTGTCCTTGTCTCCGCCGCCGGAGCCCATGGACTCGTAGATCTCCTTGCACATGGGGCAGACGGGGTACTTCTTGGGGTCGCGCCCCGGCACCCAGACCTTCCCGCACAGCGCCACCACGGGAGTGCCGTCGAGGGCGCTCGCCATGATCTTGTCCTTCTGGACGTAATGGGCGTAGCGCTCGTGGTCACCGTCGCCGTGGGACACCTGCGGCGTCGGCTCGACGAGGGTTCCCGTACCTGCCCCGCGCTCGGGCTCGAGAGTGCTCATGGGTCCCAAGGGTACTGAAGACCGGACGGCTCAGTTGAGCGAAGGGTCGTCCGGGTACGTCGCCACCATCGCGAGGTCGCTCCGCTGGCGGCGGAGCACCTCGCGCCAGAGGGTCTCGGGGCGGGGGGAGGAGACGTCGCCCGGTTCGGACTCGACCACGTACCAGGCGCCGTCGCCCAGCTCCGTCTCCAGCTGGCCCGGGCCCCAGCCCGCGTAGCCGGCGAAGATCCGGAGGGACCCCAGCGCGGGGCCGAGCAGTTCGGGCGGGGTCTCCAGGTCGACCAGGCCGATCGCACCGAAGACCCGGCGCCAGCCCAGGGGGCCCTCGTCACCGGGGATCACCGCGAGGCCGAGCGCCGCGTCCAGGGAGACCGGGCCGCCCTGGAAGACCACGCCCGGCTCGCCGGCCAGGTCGGCCCAGGGAGCGAGGATGTCGCCGACCGTGACCGGTGTCGGCCGGTTGAGGACCACGCCGAGGGAGCCCTCGTCGTCGTGGTCGAGGAGGAGCACCACCGCGCGGTCGAAGTTCGGGTCGGCCAGTGCGGGGGTGGCGACGAGCAGCCGTCCTGTGAGCGAGGACACCTCGGTCATGCGACACATGATCCCGCATCTTCGCCCTCGGCGGGGGCCGACCGGCAGAGTACGGACAGACCGACGACCCGCGCAGTTCAGGGGGGCCGCGCCGAGCGTCCGGAGCCACAAACGGACGGTGACACTCCGCAAGATCGCGTGAACAGAGGGTGTTGTGCCGAATTCATTACATCTGTCGAGCGCCCTGAGGCTTCCTAGCGGGGGGCCTACGCCCCTTACCCTTTTCCCTGGCCCCCTGCCCGACCCGACCGGAACGCGAGATTCATGACCGGCACAGACGATGTACTGCTTGTCCACGGCGGCACCCCGCTGGAGGGCGAGATCCGCGTTCGCGGCGCGAAGAACCTCGTGCCCAAGGCGATGGTCGCCGCCCTGCTCGGCAGCGGGCCGAGCAGACTGCGCAATGTGCCCGACATCCGTGACGTCCGCGTGGTCCGCGGACTCCTCCAGCTGCACGGGGTGACGGTCCGCCCCGGCGAGGAGCCGGGCGAGCTGGTCCTCGACCCGACGCACGTCGAGTCCGCCAACGTGGCGGACATCGACGCCCACGCCGGTTCGTCGCGTATCCCGATCCTCTTCTGCGGCCCGCTGCTGCACCGCCTCGGCCACGCCTTCATCCCGGGCCTCGGCGGCTGCGACATCGGCGGCCGGCCGATCGACTTCCACTTCGACGTGCTGCGTCAGTTCGGCGCCACGATCGAGAAGCGGGCCGACGGCCAGTACCTGGAGGCCCCGCAGCGGCTGCGCGGCACCAAGATCCGGCTGCCGTACCCCTCGGTCGGCTCGACCGAGCAGGTACTGCTGACCGCCGTCCTGGCGGAGGGCGTCACCGAGCTCTCCAACGCGGCCGTGGAGCCCGAGATCGAGGACCTGATCTGCGTCCTGCAGAAGATGGGCGCGATCATCTCCATGGACACGGACCGGACGATCCGGATCACCGGTGTCGACAAGCTCGACGGCTACACGCACCGCGCGCTCCCGGACCGTCTGGAGGCCGCCTCCTGGGCGTCGGCGGCGCTGGCGACCGAGGGCAACATCTACGTCCGCGGCGCGCAGCAGCGGTCGATGATGACCTTCCTCAACACGTACCGGAAGGTGGGTGGCGCCTTCGAGATCGACGACGAGGGCATCCGCTTCTGGCACCCGGGCGGCTCGCTCAACGCGATCGCCCTGGAGACGGACGTGCACCCCGGTTTCCAGACCGACTGGCAGCAGCCGCTGGTGGTGGCGCTGACCCAGGCCGCGGGGCTCTCCATCGTCCACGAGACGGTGTACGAGTCGCGGCTCGGCTTCACCTCGGCGCTGAACCAGATGGGTGCCCACATCCAGCTGTACCGGGAGTGCCTGGGCGGCTCGGACTGCCGCTTCGGACAGCGGAACTTCCTCCACTCGGCGGTCGTGTCGGGCCCGACGAAGCTGCAGGGCGCCGACCTGGTCATCCCGGACCTCCGGGGCGGCTTCTCGTACCTGATCGCGGCGCTGGCGGCCCAGGGCACGTCCCGGGTCCACGGCATCGACCTGATCAACCGCGGCTACGAGAACTTCATGGAGAAGCTCGTCGAGCTGGGCGCCAAGGTCGAGCTGCCGGGCAGCGCGCTCGTCTGACGCGCGACACGCGGTAGGCCCAGACGAGGCCCCCGTACCCCTGACCAGGGGTACGGGGGCCTCGTCGCGCGCGGGGCAGCGTGCGGGCAGCGGGCGGGCAGCCTGCGGGCGCGCCCGTGTGAGGCGCTCAGGCGGGCGCACAAGAGGGCGGCCACCCCTGGAAGGGTGGCCGCCCTCTCTGTTGCCTAGAAGCCCGCGTGGGCGCCTTCGGCGGTGTGCCTACAGGCTTACTTGCCCTTGGCGGCTTCCTTGAGCTTCGAGCCCGCGGAGACCTTCACGCTGTAGCCGGCCGGGATGTTGATCGGGTCGCCGGTCTGCGGGTTACGAGCGGTGCGAGCGGCACGGTGGGTGCGCTCGAAGGTCAGGAAGCCGGGGATGGTGACCTTCTCGTCGCCCTTGGCGACGACCTCGCCGACGGTCTCGGCGAGAGCGGCCAGCACGGCGTCGGCGTCCTTGCGGGTCACCTCGGCGCGGTCGGCCAGGGCGGCCACCAGCTCACTGCGGTTCATGTTGTTACTCCCGTGTTCTTCTTGCCTGTGAGGCGTGCCACGCGGCGGAGCCGCATGTATGGGCACAGCGAAGCCGATGCTGCCAGGGCCCTCGGACAGTCCCCGGACCCGGGTCTGGTGACAGACCCTCGCGCCCGAATAGGCATCCTGCCCCCACCAGCGGCGGGAACGCCAATCCGGCACCCTCTGGGGTCACACGAAAAGCGCCACGGGCTCTGGCGTGGTGACGTTCCGTCGACTCCGCCGAAACTCTTTGGAGCCGAGGCGTCACCCTACGGCGGATCTACGGCGCGCCGCCTTCCGACGCGCCGTTTCGGCGGCGGGCCCGGGGACCTTTCCAGGCCCCGTTCCGGCCCGCCGCACGTGGTGTCGGGGCTCTCTCAGAGCCCGTTCATCCCGTTGCCGGCACTCGTGCCGGCCGCCTTCGCGGCGGTGCGGACGGCGCCCGCGACGGCGCCGGCGACCTTGTCGTTGAAGACCGAGGGGATGATGTAGTTCGGGTTGAGCTCGTCCTCGGTGACGACGTCGGCGAGCGCCGAGGCGGCCGCGAGCATCATCTCCGTGTTGACGGTGCGGGACTGGGCGTCCAGCAGGCCGCGGAAGACACCGGGGAAGACGAGCACGTTGTTGATCTGGTTCGGGAAGTCGGAGCGGCCGGTGGCCACAACGGCCGCCGTCTGACGGGCGATTGCCGGGTCGACCTCGGGGTCCGGGTTCGCGAGCGCGAACACGATCGCGTCGTCCGCCATGGCGGCGACGTCGTCCGCGCCGAGCAGGTTCGGGGCCGACACGCCGATGAACACGTCCGCGCCGACGACGGCCTGCTTGAGGGTGCCGGTGACGCCCTCGGGGTTGGTGTTGTCGGCGATCCAGCGCAGCGGGGTGCCGGGGGCGGCCTCGACGAGGTCCTCTCGGCCGGCGTGGACGACACCGTGGATGTCGGCGACGACGGCGTGCTTGACGCCCGCGGCGATGAGGAGCTTCAGGATGGCCGTACCGGCGGCGCCCGCGCCGGACATGACGACCCGTACGTCTCCGATTCCCTTGCCGACCACGCGCAGCGCGTTGGTGAGGGCGGCGAGGACGACGATGGCGGTGCCGTGCTGGTCGTCGTGGAAGACGGGGATGTCGAGGGCCTCGCGCAGGCGGGCCTCGATCTCGAAGCAGCGGGGGGCGGAGATGTCCTCCAGGTTGATGCCCGCGAAGCCGGGGGCGATGGCCTTGACGATCTCGACGATGGCGTCGGTGTCCTGGGTGTCCAGGCAGATCGGCCAGGCGTCGATGTCGGCGAAGCGCTTGAAGAGGGCCGCCTTGCCCTCCATGACCGGCATCGCGGCCATCGGGCCGATGTTGCCGAGGCCGAGGACGGCGGAGCCGTCGGTGACGACCGCGACGGTGTTGCGCTTGATGGTGAGGCGGCGGGCGTCCTCGGGGTTCTCGGCGATCGCCATGCAGACCCGGGCCACGCCCGGGGTGTAGATCATGGAGAGGTCGTCACGGTTGCGGATGGGGTGCTTGGACGCCATCTCGATCTTGCCGCCGAGGTGCATCAGGAACGTACGGTCGGAGACCTTGCCGAGGACGACGCCCTCGATGGTGCGCAGCTGCGCGACGATCTCCTCGGCGTGGGCGGTCGAGGTCGCGGCGATGGTGACGTCGATCCGGAGCTTCTCGTGGCCGGAGGCGGTCACGTCGAGGCCGGTGACGGAACCGCCGTGGGACTCCACCGCCGTGGTGAGCTGGGAGACCGCGGTTCCGCTGGCGGGAACCTCCAGCCGGACCGTCATCGAGTACGAGACGCTGGGCGCCGTTGCCATGGCCGAGTTCCTCTGCTTTCCCTAGCTTCATTGCTACGCCGCCCCGGCTGGTTGCCCGGCGGCGCCCTCCGATCGTCGCACCTACCAGCGGGTAGCAGGTAATGCGGTCATTTTGTTTTCGGAAAGTAGTTTCCACCATACGAGAAGCTGTGGGGAAACAGAAGAGGTCCGCGATCACCCGGGGGTGACGCGGACCTCTTCTGTATGTACGTACAAGACGGCACCGACCCGCCATGCTCGCCTCGCGGCAAGTGGTCCCTCTAAGGGACGAAGGTTGGGCCCGGGGGCTTGGATCGAGCCGGTGCCATAGACAGGCTAACAAACCACCCTGGTAAGTGATTCCTGCGACGCATGCCGACCTGAGATCAGTCCCTGAGCAGGTCCGGAACACCGTCCGCGTCCGGTACGTCACGGGCGCCCGAGACCACGGTGAGCTGCTGGGTGGCGCGGGTCAGCGCCACGTACAGGACCCGCAGACCGGCCGGGGACTCGTCCGCGATCTCCGCGGGCGACGCGACCACGGTGGCGTCGTACTCCAGACCCTTGGCCTCCAGGGAGCCCAGCGCCACGACCCGGTCGCCGAGGTCGGCGAGCCAGCCGGCGGCCTGCTCGCGGCGGTTCATGGCGACCACGACACCGACCGTGCCGTCCACCCGTTCGAGCAGCCGCTGGGCCTCCGCCCGTACGGTTGCGGCCAGATCGTCCTTGCCGCGCACCGCCACGAAGCGGGGCTCGACACCGGTCGACCGGACCGCGCGGGGCGACTCCTTGCCGGGCATGGCGAGGGCGAGCACCTTGGCGGCCAGTTCGGCGATCTCCGCGGGGTTGCGGTAGTTCACGGTCAGCTCGAAACGGCGGCGCGGGCGGGAGCCGAGCGCCTCGTCGCGGGCCTGGGCCGCCTCGTCCGGGGTCGACCAGGAGGACTGCGCCGGGTCGCCGACGACCGTCCAGGTGGCGGTGCGGCCGCGCCGGCCGACCATCCGCCACTGCATGGGCGTGAGGTCCTGGGCCTCGTCGACGATGACGTGCGCGTACTCGGTGCGCTCCGCCGCCAGCCGTTCGGCCCGCTCCCGCTGCGTCTCCTCCCGTACGGGCATGAGCTCCTCCAGACCCGTGAGCTGGTCCAGCGGGTCGTACTCGCGCTTTCTTCGCGGTCTGACGGGAGCGCCCAGGAGGGTGTTCAGCTCGTCGAGGAGTGCCACGTCGTGCACGGAGAGACCGTCGCGGCGCAGCGAGCGGGCGAGCCGCCGGACCTCGCCCTGGTTGAGCACGCGCCGCGCCCAGCGGCCGAGGCGCTTCTCGTCGGCCATCGCGGCCAGGACCTGGCGGGGGGTGAGCTCGGGCCACCAGGCGTCGAGGAAGCCGAGGAAGGAGTCCTCGGTGGAGACGTCCTCGTCGAAGGAGGAACGCAGCTCGGCGGCGAGCTCGGGATCGCTGTGCCGGCCCGCGGCACCGGACTTGGCGTACAGGGCGTCGAGCAGCAGCTTGCGGGCGCGCGGGCGCAGCAGGTTGACGGGCGCGGAGCCGCCGAGCACGTTGTGGCGGATGCGCTGGAGCTCGTCCGCCTCCAGCTCCAGACGGCGGCCGAAGGCGACGACCCGCAGGCGGGTCGGGGTGCCCGCGGGGGCCGGGGCGGCCTCGTCCTCGTCCAGGGTCGGCTGGGTCCGGTTCTGCGGAGCCGGGGTCTCCAGGGCGCCGCGGGCCGCCTTGCGCAGGACGGCGAGCATGCGGGAGGAGCCCTTGACCCGGGCGACGGCCGGTTCGTCGTACGTGGTGGCCTCGACGCCGTCCACCAGCGAACCGAGCGCACGGATCGCGACCTGGCCCTCCTCGCCCAGCGAGGGCAGCACGCCTTCGGTGTACGAGACGAGCAGCGGTGTCGGGGAGACGATCAGGATTCCGCCCGCGTAGCGGCGCCGGTCCTGGTAGAGCAGGTAGGCCGCCCGGTGCAGGGCGACCGCCGTCTTGCCGGTGCCCGGGCCGCCCTCGACGTACGTGATGGAGGCGGCGGGCGCGCGGATGACCAGGTCCTGCTCGGCCTGGATCGAGGAGACGATGTCGCGCATGGTGTGGCTGCGGGCCTGGCCGAGCGCGGCCATCAGGGCGCCGTCGCCGATCACCGGCAGCTCGCGCCCGTCGAGGGTCGCCTTCAGCTCGGGGCGCATCAGGTCGTCCTCGACGCCGAGGACCTTGCGGCCCTTGGAGCGGATGACGCGGCGGCGCACCACGCGGCCGGGGTCGACCGGCGTGGAGCGGTAGAAGGGCGCGGCGGCGGGGGCCCGCCAGTCGATGACGAGCGGCGCGTAGTCGGAGTCGAGGACGCCGATCCGGCCGATGTGGAGGGTCTCGCCGATCTCGGCCGTGTTGTCGGGCCGTACGGCCTCCTCGGCGGGTTCGACGGAGGTGTACGCGCCGTCGGGGCCCTTCTTGCCGTCCTTGCCGTACAGCAGGTCGATGCGGCCGAAGAGGAAGTCCTCGAACTCGTTGTTGAGCCGGTTGAGGTGCACGCCGGCCCGGAAGACCTGGGCGTCCCGTTCGGCGAGCGCGCCTGGGGTACCGACCTGGCCGCGTTTGGCGGCGTCGTTCATCAGGAACTCCGCCTCGTGGATCTTCTCCTCGAGGCGGCGGTAGACCTTGTCCAGATGTTCCTGCTCGACACCGATCTCACGGTCCCGGACCGTGTCGGTGGCGTCCATGGCGGCCATGGCCTCCACGGCTTCCTGCGCGGCCACTGAGGCCCCCTTCTGACGTGCACTGGGCAGCCGTCGAGCGTACGCCACAGGGGGGCAGAATGTCAGGCCTCGACCTCCACGAGGCGCTCGCCGTCGAAGGTCCTGACCTCGAAGTGGTCGATGTCGTTGCGGTCCATGGCCGCGCCGCCGTGGACGTACAGCGGGTTCTTGGCGCTCTCCATGGTGGCTCCGGGGATGCCGTACCCCCACTTCGGCACGGCCCAGGAGGTCACGGTCTCCTCCTCGCCGCTCTTGGAGACGGCGATGAGCCGGCACTTGAGGGGCCCCTTGACGTTCTTGAGCTCCAGGACGGTGTGGGTGCCCCAGCCCTTCTTCTCCATGCCGACGGTGGCGCTGACCTTGGTCGTCGGGTCGGTGGCCTGGATCTTCTCGTCCATGTGGTGGAAGAAGGCGTCCTCGGCCGGACTGGTGGGGTGCGGCTCGACGGCTCTGTTCTCCCGCTCGCCGCCGGAGGTGGCGACGACGGCGACGGCGGGGCCGCCGATGACGAGCACGGCGGCGGCCGCGACGAGGTAGAGGGAGCGACGTCGCCGGGTCGCGCGCTTGGCACCGACCTCGTCGATGAGCCGGTCGAGCAACTCGGGTCCGGGCGGGGCGCCGACGGCGTGGAGGGCGACGGGGGTGCCCGCGGCGTGGCGGGGACCGGGCGGGGCGGGCGGCCGGGGCGCGAAGTCGTCGAAGGCCTTGTCGGCGTACGGATCGACCGCCGACGGGCCGAAGGCGGCCGGGGTGGGGCCCGCGTCCGCCAGCATGGCGAGCATCGGCTCCATGCCGGCGAACTCCTCCACGCGCGCGGCGCAGAGCTCGCAACCCGCCAGGTGCGCCTCGAAGGCGGCGGCGTCGACATCGTCCAGGATGCCGAGTACGTACGCACCCGCGGCGTCGTGCGGCGGTGTCATGCCGCTGCTCATGCCGAAACCCCCCTCTCCTCCAGCGCGATTTTCATGGAACGAAGTGCGTAGAACACTCGGGACCGCACGGTCCCGGCAGGTATGCCGAGAGTCTCGGCCGCCTCATTGACCGTACGCCCCTTGAAGTAGGTCTCGACCAACACTTCCCGGTGGGCGGGCGTCAAATCGTCGAGAGCGTCAGAGAGCGTCATCAGCCACAGCGCCTTGTCGATCTCGTCCTCCGCGGGCAGGACCTCGAGCGGTGACGGATCGACCTCCTGCGGCCGGGCCTGCCGGCTTCGGTGGCCGTCGATGACGATGCGCCGGGCAACCGTCACCAGCCAAGGTCTGACGGAGCCGGTAGCCCGGTTGAGCTGGCCGGCGTTCTTCCAGGCACGGATGAGCGTCTCCTGCACGACGTCCTCGGCACGCTGGCGGTCTCCGGCGACGAGGCGAAGTACGTAGGCGAGCAGCGGCCCGGCATGTTCGCGGTAGAGAGCACGCATCAACTCCTCGTCAGGGACGTCGGGTCGGTGGCGTGACACCTCGCTGCGATGCCGGGCCCGATGCGGACGTTCATCGGCCACGGCCGCATCCTTGCGCACCACGAACCTCCCGGTCGAGACCCTGTCTGTCGTGGAGAGGTACGGAGCGCGGGCGGGTTCGACTCAACGCCCTGCGAACTTTTTCACGGGATTCTTCAGACGGCCGCCCTCGCCCGCCGGGCTGCCCGATGCCGGGCAACGCGCTCCCGGTTTCCGCACGCCTCGCTGGAGCACCAGCGGCGTCGGCGTCCGCGCGAGGTGTCGAGGTAGCAGCGGCGGCAGTCGTCGCTCTCGCAACGGCGCAGCAGGGCGAGGGCGTTCGGGTCGGTGAGCAGGTCGACGGCGTCGCGGGCGACGGCGGCGAGCAGCGCGCGGCAGTCGGGTTCGACACTCAAGGCCCGTACGAGCCCGCCCGTTTCGGTGCGCACGGCGCGGGGCGCGGGGGGCGCGGAAGCGGCGGCGAGGGCGTTGAGCCGCTCCAGGGCGGGGCCGGCGGGCCGCCCGTCGAGCTGGGCGTGGACCAGCTCGACGACGCAGTCGCGCAGTTCGCGGAAGCGTACGACCCAGGCGGCGTCGAGGGCGCGGAGCGGCACGTCGGCGGGGACGAGTCCGGTGGTGCGCAGAAAGCGGTCGAGCGCCTGGGTGTGGGCGAGCGGCTGATCGGCCAGGTCAAGGCAGATGCGGCCGGAGTCGAACCGTACGGTCATGCCCCTGTCACCACCTCGCGATCGGAAGCGGGCACCCGACCAGAGTGCTCCCGAACAACCGGTCCGGCTAGAGGGCGTCACGGCACGTCCGGAGCGCGTCGCGGTCCCCACCCGGCCCTGCCGGTTCGAAGGCGTGCGCATGAGCCGTTCCATGATGCGGCTGCGGACGGTCGAGGAGTGCGGAAGGAAGAGCGGCACGAGCAGCCGTCGGGCACAACGCGGGGGCGCTCGCGGCCTGCTCGCCGCTCGCCGTGTGCCGCTCGATCGGCGCCCTGGTGGACGTCCCGCTCAACGACGCCCTCGCCGCGGCGACGGACCCGGTACGGACCCGGTACGGACCCGGTACGGACCCGGTACGGACCCGCGCGGACTTCGAGGCCGCGTGGGCGGCCTGGAACCTCGTCCGCGCGGTCCTGACCACGGTCGGCTTCGTCTGCCCGCTGCGCGCGCTCGCCGTGCGCCGGGCGCGGGGCGCGGGGCGCGGGGCGCCGGGTACACGGTGGCCGTGCCCGGCCCCGCCCCTATTCGTCGTACTTCGTGTCGGCCACCGGGTCGAGGGCCAGCCGGTACCCCCGCTTGACCACGGTCTGGATCAGCTTCGGCGCGCCGAGCGCCGTCCGCAGCCGGGCCATCGCCGTCTCCACGGCGTGCTCGTCGCGGCCCGCGCCCGGCAGGGCGCGCAGCAGGTCGGCGCGGGAGACGACCCAGCCGGGGCGCCGTGCCAGGGTGGCGAGGAGCGCCATCCCGGCCGGCGGGACAGGCCGCAGGGAGCCGTCGACGAGGACCGCGTGCCCCCGGATCTCGATCCGGTGGCCCGCCACCGGGAGCGTACGGGCCCGGGACGGCAGTTCCTGGCAGAGCAGTTGCACCAGCGGCCCGAGCCGGAAGCGCTCGGGCTGCAGCGTGTCGATGCCGTGCGCCTGGAGCGGCAGAGCCGTCACCGGCCCCACGCAGACCGCGAGCACGTCGTGGCGCAGCGCCTCGAGGAGCTCGTTCAGCGCTCCCCGGCCCTCCGCCCGCGTCAGCAGCGAGGCGGCGGCCGGTGCGCTGGTGAAGGTCACCGCGTCCAGGGTGCCGGCCAGGATCCCGTCCAGGAGCCGGTCGAGGGGACCGATGTCCTCGGGCGGCATCCACCGGTAGACCGGTACGCCGACGACCTCCGCGCCGCCCGCCGTCAGCGCCTCCACGAACCCCGGCAGCGGCTCCCCGTGCAGCTGGAGCGCGATCCGACGCCCTGCCACCCCCTCGGCGAGGAGCCGGTCGAGCACCTCGGCCATGGACTCGGAGGACGGCGACCACGACTCGGTGAGTCCCGCCGCCCGAACCGCCCCCTTGACCTTGGGGCCCCGCGCGAGCAGCTCCACGCCCCGCAGGCAGTCGAGGAGCGCCTCGCCGTGGCCCCAGCCGTCCGCCGCCTCGACCCAGCCCCGGAAGCCGATCGCCGTGGTGGCGACGACGACGTCCGGGGCGTGGTCGAGGAGGTCCTTCGTCGCGGCGAGCAGTTCGGTGTCGTCCGCGAGCGGCACGATCCGCAGCGCCGGGCCGTGGACCACGGCCGCGCCCCGACGGCGGAGAAGCGTGCTCAGCTCGTCGGCGCGCCGTGCCGCGGTGACCCCGACGGTGAACCCCGCGAGGGGCCCCTGCTCTTGCTCGTTCATGACGACCGAGCCTGACGTGGATCCGTGACAGGCTCGGTTCGCCGGTATTTCCTGGCCGTTACGGACCATTTCCGCTCACACCTCGGCGTATCCGCGCTGCGACGCCGGTTCGCCCAGGGCCTCGGCGCCCTCGGCCGTGTCCGGGACGACCGCCGGCCGGCGAAGGTATACCGCCCACGTCACGACCATGCAGGCACCGTAGAAGAGCAGGAAGGCGACGAAGGCCGCGGTGCCGGTGCCGGCGGTCTGGAAGGACTGCCGGAAGGCGAGGTTGATGCCGAGCCCCCCGAGCGCGCCCACGGCCCCGATCAGTCCCATGGCCGCCCCGGAGAGCCTGCGCCCGTACGCCTCCGCCGCCTCGCCCGACAGCCCCTTGCGGTGCCCCTGCGCGAGGAAGATCGCCGGGATCATCTTGTACGTGGAGCCGTTGCCGAGGCCGGTGAGGACGAAGAGGGCGATGAAGCCGACGAGGAAGACGGTCAGCGACTCGATCACGGAGGCGTAGACGACCACACCCGTCGCCACGGCCATCCCGGCGAAGTTCCAGAGGGTGATGCGGGCGCCGCCGTGCCGGTCGGCGAGGGAGCCGCCGAGCGGCCGGATCAGCGAGCCGAGGAGCGGGCCGATGAAGGTGAGCGACGCGGCCTGGAGCGGGGTGCGCCCGAACTGGGTCTGCAGGACGAGCCCGAAGGCGAAGCTGTAGCCGATGAAGGAGCCGAAGGTGCCGATGTAGAGGAAGGACATGATCCACGTGTGGCCGGATCTCACCGCGTCCTTGGCGGCGCCCGTGTCGTTCTTCACCGGGGCGAGGTTGTCCATGAAGAGCGCGGCGCAGAGGGCCGCGACGGCGATGAGCGGGATGTAGATCCCGAGGACGATCCGCGGGTGCGCGGCGCCGGCGGTGCCGATGACCAGCAGACCGACGAGCTGGACCACAGGCACTCCGATGTTGCCGCCGCCCGCGTTGAGGCCGAGCGCCCAGCCCTTCTTCCGCAGCGGGAAGAAGGCGTTGATGTTGGTCATGGAGGAGGCGAAGTTGCCGCCGCCGACACCGGTGAGCGCGGCCACCAGCAGGAAGGTGCCGTACGAGGTGCCCGGCTCCATGACCGTGTAGGCGAAAGCGGTCGGCACCATGAGGAACAGGGCACTGAAGATCGTCCAGTTCCGGCCGCCGAACCGGGCGACGGCGAAGGTGTACGGGACACGGATCAGCGCTCCGACGAGCGTGCCGGTCGCGATCAGGAAGAACTTGCCCGCGGGGTCGACGCCGTACTCCGGTCCCATGAACAGGACCATGACCGACCACAGGCTCCAGATGGAGAACCCGATGTGCTCGGAGAGGACGGAGAAGACAAGATTGCGCCGGGCGATCCCTTCTCCCTGTTCACGCCAGAAGGTCTCGTCCTCCGGCTCCCACCGTTCGATCCATCGGCCGCCCATCACGTACCTCCACGGTGTCGGGTCCCGAGCGTCCAGATGCTCTGGACCTCTTGGACCACGACCCTAGGGAGGCCGCGTTTCGGGCCGGTGGCGGAAAGTGACGGGTACGGAACCTTGCTCTCACCCGTCGCGCGGCTCCGGTGTGAGTACGGGGTCCCGCGCCCCCGGTGCCTTCCGGTGGACAGCCCGGGGCCCAGGCCCCGCGCTTCCGGCCGACGGCCCGAGGCCTGCGCTTCCGGCAAAGGCGGCCCGGGGCTCCTGGCGCTTCCGGCCTGCGACTCCGGGACCCTGGCGCTTCCGGCCTGCGACTCCGGGACCCTGGCGCTTCCGGCCGACGGCCCAGGGCTCCTGGCGCTTCCGGTGTCGGCGGCCCGGGGCTCAGGGCCCCGGCACGCCGGGTTCGCCCTCCGGGAGCCAGGAGTCCGCGGGCCGGTCCAGCCACCCTTCCCGCGCGCCGATCTCGGCCGCGGCGGCGCGCAGCGCATCCAGGCCGGGATGGCGCAGCCCCTTGCGCCACACCAGGCTCACCGGGGAGAGCGGCACGGGGTCGACGAGGGGCCGCAGCACGGAGCCCTCCATCGGCGGGAAGCCGACCACCGCGAGGACGGGGGTACGAAGTTTGGCCATGATCCGCCGGAACTCCTCCCTTCCCACCACCATCGGAGCGGGCGGCGCGACGGAGATGCCGCGCCCCGCGAAGAGCCTGGCGGCCAGGTCGGTCCACTCCGGGGTGCGGTCGTTGCCCGCGCCCGCGTAGACGCTCTCACCCTCCAGCGCGGCCAGCGGCACCTCCGTCAGGTCCGCGAGCCGGTGGTCGTCCGGGAGCAGGACCGCCATCGACTCGTACCGGACGAACTGCGAGGCGAGCCGACCGCGGGTGGCCGCGTCGAGCCCGCCGTACCGCCCGAAGGAGGCGTCGAGGCGTCCGGCGAGGATCTCGGCGGCGGCCCCGGCCAGCCCGTTCTCGTAGCGGGCCAGCAGCTCCTGCTCGGGGGCGAGTTCGCGGGCCCGCTCCATGACGTCGCCCTGGGCGGGGAGACCGGTGCTGTTGAGGTCGACGAGCAGGGGCCTCGCGGCCGCCCGGAAGGCGTCGGCGAGTTCCTCGCAGGCGGCCAGCACCCTGCGGGCGTACGGGAGGAGTCGCGTGCCCTCCGGGGTGAGCGTGACCTGACGGGTCGTCCGTACGAACAGGTCCGTGCCCAGGTCCCGTTCCAGCCGCCGGATGTCGCGGGAGAGTGCCTGCTGGGCGACGTACAGACGGGCGGCGGCCCGCGTGAAGTGCAACTCGTCGACGACGGCGACGAAGGCGCGCAGCAGCCGGGGCTCGATCTCGTACGAAGTGACCACCCGGCATTTAACAACACGGGCGCGTGAATGGCCACGGATCAGGTGTTGGACCGCGGCCCGGGGCTCCCCGGAGGCTGGGCGCATGCCGCATCACGACCTCATGCTCACCCCGGCGGGCCCGGCGCTCGCCCCGCGCTACGTCGAGCCGAAGACACCCGCCACCCCCGCCCCCCAGGCCCACGCCCCCACCCCCGGCACCGGCCCCGGCCCCGGCCCCGGCATCGCCACCGCCGGCACCGCCCCCGGCACTGGCACCGTGCCCGGCGCCACCCCAGGCATCGCCACCGGCACCGGCCCCGGCACCGCCCACGCCTCCGCCGCCGCCTCCGGCGCGTACCGGCGGCTCTTCGCCGTCCCCGGTGCCCGCGCGTTCACCCTCGGGAACCTCGTCGCCCGGCTCCCTATGGGGATGCTCGCCGTCAGCGCGGTGATCATGATCGCGGGGGCGTACGGCTCGTACGCGCTCGCCGGGGCCGTCACCGCGACCGGCATGGCCGCCACCGCCGTCGTCGCCCCCTGGACCGCGCGGCTCGTCGACCGGCACGGGCAGGCCCGGGTCGCCGTCCCGGCGGCGGCGCTGGCCGCGCTCGGCTCGCTCGCCCTGCTGCTGTGCGTACACCATCGGGCACCGGCCTGGACGCTGTTCGTCGCGTACGCCGCGACCGCGACCAGCCCCAACACCGGCGGGATGTCCCGGGCCCGCTGGGCCCATCTCCTCCGCGACGACCCCTCCACCCTGCACACGGCCAACTCCTTCGAGCAGGCCGTCGACGAGCTGTGCTTCATGCTGGGCCCGGTTCTGGCCGCGTTCCTGTGCACGGCGCTCTTCCCGGAGGCGGGCACGCTGGTCGGCGCCGTCCTGCTCCTCACCGGCGTGCTGGTCTTCACCGCCCAGCGCTCCACCGAACCCCCGGCCACGCCCCGCTCCGCCACCGCGCCCGGCTCACTCCTGCGCGGGTCCGGCACGCGGTCTCTGCTCGGTGTCTTCCTCACCACGGGCGTGGTCTTCGGCGCGATGGAGGTCGTGACGCTCGCGCACGTGGACGGACCCGCAGCCGGACCGATCCTGGCCCTGCAGGCCGCGGGCTCCTGCGCGGCGGGGCTTGTCTACGGCCGCACGGGCCGCTCGGGCCGGCTGCGCACCTGCCTCGTGGCGATGAGCTGTCTGATGGCGATGCCGTTCCTGGGCGCCGCGACCGGCTCCCTGCTCGCCCTGGCGGCCGGACTGCTGGTGGCGGGCATGGCGACGGCTCCGACGATGGTCACGGGCATGGCCCTGGTCCAGCGCCTGACCCCCGCGGGCCGGCTCAACGAGGGCATGACGCTCGCGGTGACCGCCCTCCTCGCCGGTGTCGCGGTCGGCTCGGCGACCGGCGGCTGGGCTGCGGAGCACGCCCCGTCGACGGTGTACGCGTTCCTGATCCCGACGGCCGCGGCGACTCTGGCCCTCGCGGGGGAGACGGCCCGGGGAATGACAGAGGCCCGGCGGTCGTCGTGACGACTGCCGGGCCTCTGCCCACATGGGATGAGTGGAGATGGCGGGAATCGAACCCGCGTCCAACGGTGCTAAATCAGGGCTTCTCCGTGTGCAGTCCGCTAGGAGTTTCTCAGCCCCGGAGATCACGCGGACAAGTCTCCGACGGGCTCAGTCACTGTTTGATTTCCCTCAGGCCCCCGTGACCGGGGCTAGAGGTTTAGATCCCTTGATGACGCCAGGATCCGGGTCGGGACCATCCCCGGGCTGACGCTCCTCACAGAGGCTTCTGCTCGTTACCTGAAATCAGGCAGCGAGGGCGAAGCGGGAGTTATCGCTCTTGGAGTTGGCGATTATTGGTTGCGACATATGGTTTACGAGATCATTGCCGCTTCCTCGACACGCTTCCCCTGCTTCGACATCCGCTGTCGAAACCGATCATCCCCATGTTGATTTTTCAAACGTGCACCCGCTGTGAGGTGCGTGTCCCATGGTACGTGACGACCGCGTACGGTTGCCAGCGTATTAGGGGGCCTGGCCGGACGGGGTCCGCGCGGCAGCCGGGGCGGTCTAGACGGCCGCCGCCCGCTGTCGGCGCTTCGCCGCCGCGATCGCCCGGTTCGTCTCGCGGGTGTCCTGCTTCTCCCGCAGCGTCTGCCGCTTGTCGTACTCCTTCTTTCCCTTGGCGAGCGCGATCTCGACCTTGACGCGGCCCTTCAGGAAGTACAGGGCGAGGGGCACGATCGTGTGACCCGTCTCCTGGGACTTCGCCTCCAGCTTGTCGATCTCGGCGCGGTGCAGGAGCAGCTTGCGCTTCCGCTTCGCCGAGTGGTTGGTCCAGCTGCCCTGCGTGTACTCGGGCACATGGATGTTGTGCAGCCACGCCTCGTGCCCGTCGATCTGCACGAAGCCGTCGGCCAGCGACGCCCGGCCCATCCGGAGCGACTTCACCTCGGTGCCCATGAGCACCACACCGCACTCGTAGGTGTCGATGATGTGGTAGTCGTGGCGCGCCTTCTTGTTCTGCGCGATGATCTTGCGCTCAGGACCCTTGTCCGAGTCCTTCTTCTTCGCAGGCTTGCCCTGCACGTTCACGAGTCCCTTTGCCATAGTGCGGCCATTTTCGCACTACGAGCCCCCTCCGAGGCCACTCAATACCGTCCTCGCCCGTTCCTCGGCCCGCTCCCCCGTGGTGTCGCTGACCGTCAGGTCGGGTGTGATGCCCAGGCCGTCGACGCCGTGGCCCGAGGGGGTGCGGTAGTGGCCGACGGTCAGCTCCGCGACGGAGCCGTCGGGCAGCGTGCTCGGCATCTGCACCGAACCCTTGCCGAAGGTGCGGGAGCCGACGGTGATGGCCCGGCCACGGTCCTTCAGGGCACCGGTGAGCAGCTCGGCGGCGCTCATCGTGCCCCCGTCGACCAGCGCCACCACCGGCCGACGGGTGTCGCCGCCGCTCTGCGCGTACAGCGCGCGCTGCTCGCCGTCGACGTCGTACGTGGCGACCAGTCCGCCGTCGAGGAAGGCGGAGGCGGCGACGGTGGCCTCGGCGACCAGTCCCCCGGCGTTGCCCCGCAGGTCGAGGAGGACTCCGGCGCCGGCCGGGGCCCGCCGTACCGCGTCCCGCACCCGCTCGCCCGCGCCCTTGGTGAAGGCCGTCACCTTGATCAGTACCGTCCCGTCGTCGAGACGGCGCACGGTGACGTCGTCGGTGGCGAGCCGGGCCCGCGTGAGGGTCTGTGTCCAGGCGGAGCGGCCGCGCTCGACGCCGAGGGTGACGGTGGAGCCTGGCGGTGCGCCGTCGCCGCGCAGCAGGGAGACGACCTCGGAGACGGAGAGGCCGGCGGTGTCGCGTCCGTCCACGGCGAGGAGCCGGTCGCCGGCGCGCAGCCCGGCCAGGGCGGCCGGTCCGCCGGTCTGGACGCGGCTGACCTCGATGCGGCCGCTGTCCGCCTTCCGCGCGGAGAGTCCGACGCCGGTGTACGAGCCGTCGAGGGCCTGCTCGAACTCCTCGAACTCCGCGGGGCCGTAGACCGCGCCCCAGCGGTCGCCGCTGCGGCTGACGAACTCCTCGGCGGCCTGCTGGCCGGACTTGCCGTCGGCCATCGCCTCGGCGGCGGCGCGGGAGAGGTCGGCGGGGTCGACGGTGCCGTGCGTGGCGGCCTGTGGGGCGCGCTTCACGGAGGCGGCCTCCTGCCGGGGCAGGGAGCCGGTGGCCGCGGCCGTGGCGAGCACTCCGGCGAAGACCAACGTCAGGGCAGCCCCGCGGAGAACTCCGCGGGGCCGGAGACAGAGGTCGGGGCGGGACCCCGGGTCGACGGCCGACATGGCGCCCACTCTAGGACAAGCGAAAGGCGCCGTACGGTGGTTGACCGTACGGCGCCCGGAGCACTCAGGGGTCTCTTCTCACACCTTGAGGTACTTGCGCAGCGCGACGAAGGCGGCAAGGGACGGCATCAGCAGACCGATGACGAGGACGAGCGGCAGCACCGAGAAGACGGCGTCCCAGCCGATGAAGTTGACGAGCTGCATCTTCTCGGCGAGCGCGATGCCGTGGTCGATGAGGAAGTACCGGCCGACCAGGAGCATGACGCAGGCGACGGCGCCGCCGAGGAGGCCGGCGAAGGCCGCCTCCATGATGAACGGCATCTGGATGTAGAAGCTGGAGGCGCCGACCAGTCGCATGATGCCGGTCTCACGCCGTCGGCTGAAGGCCGAGACGCGCACCGTGTTGACGATCAGCATCAGCGCGATGACCAGCATCAGCGCCATGACGCCGAGAGCGGCGACGTTCATGCCGTTCATCAGGTCGAAGAGGTTCTGCAGGATGCCGCGCTGGTCCTGGACGGACTCCACGCCGTCCCGCCCGGCGAAGGCGGTGGCGACGACCTTGTACTTCTCCGGGTCGTCCAGCTTGACCCGGAACGACTCCTGCATCTGGTCGGGTGTGATGACCGACGCGATGGCGGTGTCGCTGTACTGCTCCTTGTAGTGCTTGTAGGCCTCGTCGGTGGACTCGTGGTGCACGGTTTCGACGATGTCCATCTTCTTCAGATCGGCCTCGATCTGCTCCTTCTGCTGCGCGGTCACCGCGCCCTTGGCGCACTTGGTGGTGGTGGCCGCGTCGTTCTTGTTGCAGAGGAAGATGGAGACGTTGACCTTGTCGTACCAGTAGTCCTTCATCGTGCTGACCTGCTCGCGCATGAGCAGCGCACCGCCGAACAGGGCGAGCGAGAGGGCCACGGAGACGATGACGGCGAAGGTCATCGTGAGATTGCGGCGGAGACCGACGCCGATCTCGGAGAGCACGAACTGAGCGCGCATGGTGTTCTATCCCCTACCTGCTCAGTGCTGGTATCCGTAGACGCCGCGCGCCTGGTCGCGGACGAGGCGGCCCTTTTCGAGCTCGATGACGCGCTTGCGCATCTGGTCGACGATGTTCTGGTCGTGGGTCGCCATGACGACGGTGGTCCCTGTCCTGTTGATGCGGTCGAGCAGCTTCATGATGCCGACGGAGGTCTGCGGGTCGAGGTTGCCGGTGGGCTCGTCCGCGATCAGCAGCATCGGGCGGTTGACGAAGGCGCGGGCGATGGCGACACGCTGCTGCTCACCACCGGAGAGCTCGCCGGGCATCCGGTCCTCCTTGCCGCCGAGGCCGACGAGGTCGAGGACCTGGGGCACGGCCTTGCGGATCTCGCCGCGCGGCTTGCCGATGACCTCCTGGGCGAAGGCGACGTTCTCGGCCACGGTCTTGTTGGGCAGCAGCCGGAAGTCCTGGAACACGGTTCCGAGCTGGCGCCGCATGTGGGGCACCTTCCAGTTGGACAGCCGGGCGAGGTCCTTGCCGAGGACGTGCACCTGGCCATGGCTGCAGCGCTCCTCGCGCAGGATCAGCCGGAGAAAAGTCGACTTACCGGAGCCGGAGGAACCGACGAGGAAGACGAACTCCCCCTTCTCGATCTCCAGGGATACGTCCCGGAGCGCGGGGCGGTTCTGCTTCGGATAGGACTTGGAGACGTTGTCGAATCGGATCACGGATGCACCACGGTCGGCCGGGAGTAGGTGTGCGCGACCTTACGCGACCGGAGATGGGGCGCGCAGTCGCGGTCCCGGCATGCGTGCTTTATCCTTTTCGCCCTTCGGGGCGGAAGGGATGCGATCCGGGTGCAATCCGACGGGGCGCGCCGAAACGCCTCGGAACTGGCAGAGTGGTAGGGGGAACGCTCGGGTACCACCGGGCGTTGTCCTTGGTGTGGACCCCAGTGCGGGAGGAGGAGAGCGCATGACCTATGACCGACTGGTGTGCGCCAACTGCGCGGCCCCCGTCGCGGAGGGTCGCTGCCCCGTCTGCCGCGCGAACCGGGAACGCCTCGACCATTCGGCGGGCCTGACCCCTGCGATGCTGCTGGCGCTCGTGGTCGCCCTGGTGGCGATGGTGGCGCTGCTCGCGGCACTGCAGAGCGCGTAGGGCTCCGCGTACGAGCCGGAGACGAGTGAGGGCCGGGGGTGCGCCCCCGGCCCTCTTCTTCGTGCCTTGTTCCTTACGGCCTGACCGCTGCCGGTCCTGCTACCGATCCGCTCAGACGGCGGCGCGGCCACCGCCGACCAGACGCGGGAGCATCCGGAAGCCGATGCCACCGGCGATCATGGTCGCGGCACCGATGACCAGGAACGAGGTCTCGGCGGCGCCGGTCTCGGCCAGCTCCTCCTTGGCCTTGCCCTGCTCGACGGGCTGCGAGCCGGCGTTGTCGGTGTCGGGGTTGTTGTTGACGCACTCGGCGCCGTCGACATCGACGGTGCAGGTACCGGCGTCGTCCGAACCGTCGTCGCCCGGCGTGGTCGGCGCGGGCGTCTCACCCGGGGTGGTCGGCGTCGGCTCGGTCGGCTTCGGCGGCTTGGTGGGCTGCGTCGTCGGGTCCGTGGTCGGGTCCGTGGTCGGGTCCGTCGTCGGGTCCGTGGTGGGATCCGTCGTCGGGTCCGTCGTCGGGTCCGTCGTCGGGTCCGTGGTCGGGTCCGTGGTGGGATCCGTCGTCGGGTCCGTGGTCGGGTCCGTGGTGGGATCCGTCGTCGGGTCCGTGGTCGGGTCCGTGGTGGGATCCGTCGTCGGGTCCGTCGTCGGGTCCGTCTCACACCCGGGCTCGCCCGGGATGCAGGTGGGGTCGACCTCCGGCAGCTCGGCCTGGACGCCGATGTTCAGCTCGACACCCACAGCCTGAGCGGCGCCCGCGGCGGTCAGGGACGCACCGGCGGCGATCACCGCACCAGCGGTTATCCGCGCGAAACGGACCCGCGTCTTCTTCGTCATGTGCCTGCTACCCCCAGTAGCTCAATCTCGTCATGGAGCCGCGCTCGGGGCCTCGGGCACGGGGGCGGCGTGATCACTCAACCAGCCCCCGTTCACACACGCCCCATAGATACGCATGCCGCATGCCACCCTTCCGAGTTTCCGAGTACGCGTCAAGGTCGTTGCGCGTGCGATGCCCGAAAGATAATGAGTTGCCCGCCATGCGGGGATGCAACTGTGACGTAAACGTCGAACTACCGCCCTGAAAAGGCCAGTTCCCTTGTCGACAAAGCGCCCCGCAAACCCGGTTTCCGCTTGCGCCCGCGAATGCGGGCCGTGCGAGGGGTGCCGGCGTCGAACTCCCGTCGCCGGCACCCGTCGCGCCCGCCGCCCCCGGCCGACGCGGCCGCCACGCAGCCGGGATGGCGCGCCGTCAGACGCGCCCGGCACGGCGATGGGCCCCGCACGCGTGCATGCGTGCGGGGCCCATCGCGGTGGAGCGGTGTACGGGTTACTTCTCCTGCTGCTTGCGCCAGCGGATGCCCGCCTCCAGGAAGCCGTCGATCTCGCCGTCCAGGACCGACTGCGGGTTGCCGACCTCGAACTCCGTACGGAGGTCCTTGACCATCTGGTACGGGTGCAGGACGTACGAGCGCATCTGGTTGCCCCAGGAGCTGCCGCCGTCGCCCTTCAGGGCGTCCATCCTGGCGCGCTCCTCCTGGCGCTGGCGCTCCAGGAGCTTGGCCTGGAGGACGTTCATGGCGCTCGCCTTGTTCTGGATCTGCGAGCGCTCGTTCTGGCAGGAGACGACGATGCCCGTCGGGAGGTGCGTGATGCGCACCGCCGAGTCCGTCGTGTTGACGCCCTGGCCGCCGGGGCCCGAGGCGCGGTAGACGTCCACGCGCAGCTCGGACTCGTCGATCTCGACGTGGTCGGACTGCTCGACGACCGGCAGGATCTCGACGCCGGCGAACGACGTCTGACGACGGCCCTGGTTGTCGAACGGGGAGATGCGGACCAGACGGTGCGTGCCCTGCTCGACCGAGAGCGTGCCGTACGCGTACGGCGCCTTGACCACGAACGTGGTCGACTTGATGCCGGCCTCTTCCGCGTACGAGGTCTCGTAGACCTCCGTGCCGTAGCCGTGCCGCTCGGCCCAGCGCAGGTACATGCGCTGGAGCTGCTCCGCGAAGTCGGCCGCGTCGACGCCGCCCGCCTCGGCGCGGATGTTGACCAGCGCCTCGCGCTCGTCGTACTCGCCGGAGAGGAGCGTACGGACCTCCATCTCGTCCAGCGCCTTGCGGACGGCGACCAGCTCCGTCTCCGCCTCGGCGCGCGTGTCCGGGTCGTCCATCTCCTCGGCGAGCTCGAAGAGCACCCCGAGGTCGTCGATCCGGCCGCGCAGGGCCTCGGCCTTGCGGACCTCGGCCTGGAGGTGCGAAAGCTTGCTGGTGATCTTCTGCGCCGCCTCCGGGTCGTCCCAGAGGGACGGGGCCGCGGCCTGCTCTTCGAGCACGGCGATGTCGGCCCTCAGCTTTTCGAGGTCCAGGACGGCCTCGATCGACCCCATGGTCGAGGAGAGGGACTTCAGCTCTTCGGATACATCGACGACTGCCACGCGTCCAGCGTAACGGCTCGCCGCAAATGCCAGGGCCCGCCGGTCGCCCGTGACGAGCGGCGGGGAGCGGGCGCTACGGCTCCGTCGACGTCTTCGAGTCCTGCGGCGGTACGTCGCCGTCCTCGGCGGTCGCCAGGTATCCCCCCACGCCCAGCGCGCCCGCGACGACGGCCGCCGCGATCGAGAGGGTGATCCGGCGCTTGCGGACCGTCTCGGCCTTGTGGCGGGCCGAGCCGGGACGCCGGGCGCTCGCCGAGCGCGGGGCCCGGGCGGTGCCCAGGGGGCCGCCCGCGAGCTCGTCGGGGGCGGGGACGCGCATGGAGGTGTGGGTGTCCCGGTTGGAGTCGGGAGTGGCGCCGGGGACCAGAGGGACGGCGGCCCGGCGCGGGGCGGCACCTCCGGGGCCCGTCGGGTACGGGTCCTCCTCACGCGGCTCCGGCGTCTGCTGCTCCGCGTCGTCGGGCTCGTCCACGTCCAGCGGGGGCAGTCCGGCCAGCAGCGGCAGGCACTCGCGCAGCCGGCTGGCCAGCTCGGAGGCGCGCAGCCGGGAGGCCGGGGCCTTCGCCAGGCACTGGACGATCAGCTGCCACAGCTCCTCGGGGATCCCCGGCAGAGGGACGACCGTCTCGGTGACGTGGCGGCGCAGCACGGCGCCCGGGTGGCCGCCGCCGAAGGGCGTGAAGCCGGCCAGGAGCTCGTACAGGACGGTCGCGAGTGCGTAGATGTCGACCGCGGCGCGCGGCGGCAGGCCCTCGACGATCTCCGGGGCCAGATAGTCCGGCGTACCGATGATCCGGGTCGCCTTGGTGCGGCCCGGGGTGTCGATGAGCTTGGCGACCCCGAAGTCGGTGAGGAGCGCGGGGTGGGCGCCGGCGGGGCCGAGCGGCCCCTCCATGTCGAGCAGGATGTTCTCCGGCTTGACGTCCCGGTGGACGACTCCGGCCGCGTGCGCGGCGGCCAGTCCGTCGGCGACGTCGGCGATGATCGCGACCGCCGCCTCGGGGGCGAGCCTGCGCTCGCGGTCGAGGCGGGTGCGCAGGTCCGTGCCGCGGACCAGGTCCATGACGAGGGCCAGGTCGTTGCCGTCGACGACGAGGTCGCGGACGGAGACCACCCGGGGGTGGTCGAGACCGAGGAGGGCGGTGCGCTCCTGGACGAAGCGGCCGACGAGCTCCTGGTCCGAGGCCAGGTCCTCGCGCAGCAGCTTGATGGCGACGGGGCCCTCGGGGCCCTCGCCGAGCCACACCGTGCCGGCGCTGCCCCGGCCGAGGATCTGGTGGGCCGTGTAGCGGCTGCCGATATTCCGTGCCAAGACTGCTCCCTCAGCGGCTGGCGGACGCGTCAAAGTTACGCGTCCGCAGCCGCCGGTCGTCACTTCCGAAGCGAAATCACCCCTCGGAAGTCGATAAATCGGCAGTACTACTGCCCCGTACCGCCGGTAGTAGTACCACTCCCCGCGCCGGAGCCGGAGTCGGCCAGCTCGGAGACCCAGTCGGTGAAGGACGAGATCCCGTCACCGAGGGCCTCCCAGTAGCCCTTGCCCTCGGCGATCCAGCTCTGGAGCGGGGTCAGCTCCCAGATGAGCCAGCCCGCGACCACGAAGAGCACGATCGTGAAGAGACAGCCCTTCAGACAGCCGAGCCCGGGGATCCGCATGGGGTTGGCGCCGCGCTGACGCGGCGGCCGCGGCTCACGAGGGGCCGGCGGCTGCGGAGCCTGCGGACGCTGCTGCGGCGGGTTGTACGCCTGCTGGGGCGGCGCGTACTGCTGCTGCGGCGGCGGGGGCTGCTGGGGCGCGTACTGCTGCTGCGGCTGCTGCTGCTGGTACCGGGGCGGCTGCTGGGGCTGCGGCTGCTGGTACTGCTGCGGGGCCCCCTGCGGGCGCTGCGGCTGGCGCTGCGGGTGTTGCGGCTGGCGCTGCGGACGGCGGCGCAGCGGGTCCTCGCTCGGGTCCAGGTACTGGACCTGCGTCTGCTCGTTGCGGTCTCGGGCCGCGCGCAGCTGGCTCTGCCAGGGGTGCGGCTGCTCCTCGCCCGGCGCGCCCTGCGGCGGCTGCGGCGGTACGGGAGGCATCAGGGCGGTCGGGTCGGCGCCGCCGTTCATCCCACCGGCCGGGCCGCTCGTCGGCATGACGCTGGTCGGCGCGGCGGGGTCGAAGTGGGAGCCCGCCCCGCTGGACAGCACCTGGGTCGGATCGCTCCCCTCGCCCTCCGGGCCGGGGACACCCCAGGCGCCCGGGGTCTCCGGGACCGGCGCGGGCGCCGGGTCGGGGGCGAGCAGCGCGCCGACCCCGTCGGCGGCCTCGATCTGCGCGGGCGTGGCGTGCACGCCGATGCCGGCGGCGACGGCACGCAGTCCGCGGGCCAGGTTCTGGGCGCTGGGCCGCCGGTCGGGGTCCTTGCTCAGGCAGCGCTCTATGACCGTCCAGAGCGGACCCGGGACGGTCGAGGGGCGTCGCGGCTCCTCGCTGAGGTGGCGGTGCAGCACTTCGAGGGCCGTGCCGCCGGCGAACGGGGGGCGGCCGGTGACCAGCTCGTAGAGCAGGATGCCCGCGCCGTAGATGTCCACGGCGGAGGTCTGCGGACGGCCCTCGGCGGACTCCGGAGCGACGTACGCGGGCGTGCCGACGAACTCGTGCGTACGGGTCAGGCCCGGGGAGTCGGCGAGGCGCGCGATGCCGAAGTCGGTCAGCATCGGGTGCATCTGGCCGCCCTGCTCGGCGAGCAGCACGTTGGCGGGCTTGAGGTCGCGGTGGACGACGCCGTCGGCATGGCTTGCGGCGAGCGCGTCGGCGATCTGGGCCGTGAGGAGCGCGGCGGCGACCGGGGTGAGCGGGCCGTTCTCGCGGATGTAGCGGTGCAGGTCCGGGCCCTCGACGAGGTCCATGACCAGCGCCAGGACATCGCCCTCGACGACCAGGTCGCGGGTGCGCACGATGTTGGGGTGGGTGAGCCGGAGCAGCACGGACCGCTCGCGCAGGAAGCGCATCACGATGTCCGCGTCGTTGGCCAGCTCCTCCTTGAGGACCTTGATCGCCACGGTCTCGCCGGGCTGGCCCTGCACGGCCGCCTCGGCGCCCGCGGCCTCCCTCTGGCGGGCTCGCCAGACGGTGCCCGTGGCGCCGCGTCCGAGCGGCTCCTCGAGCAGGTACTTGCTGCCGATTGGCCGCACGTCACGCGCTCCCTGCTGATCGTGGTCCTGGGTCCCGGGGTCCCTGTCGTCCGTGGTGACCCGTCCGGGTGTCCGACCCACTTTAGTGCCGCCGAACGGGTCGGGGGTCGACCGCAAGACGGCTGATTCCCACGCCGGACTTGTCCGAAAACAAGACGCTCATGACGCACGGGTGGTTGCCGCGGAGGTCGGAAGGCGTACTCAACCAGGCACTTTTACGTGCACAGCCGACCATTCAAGATCACTTGGAGGCGACCCGCGGGCGGGTTGTCAGCGGCAGGTGCGAGGATGCACACAGCACGCGCGTCGAGGGTCGGGAGCCCCCGCGCCGTGCCGACCTGTACCGGACGACGTGTCCGTGCCGGGTGGGGGGAGGCACCGGGCGGTTCCCCTGCCGGGCACCACGCGCAGAAGGGACCGCTGACGGCGATGCAGATCCGGCTGACCGTCCTCGCGCCGCACGCCGGCCACGGCGCGGGGCGCGCCTGCGACGTGCTTGTCACCGCTCCGGCGGGGACGGCGCTGGCCTCCGTGGCCTCCCATCTGGCCGCGGCCGTCTCCGGGCCCGACACGTCCCTCTCCGGTTCGACCGTGCTGTACGCGGGCCGGGAGCGGCTCGACGCGCGGCGCTGCTCGCTCGGCGAGCCCCCGCTGGTCGACGGGGCGGTGCTGACGCTCCACGTCCCCGGCGAGGACGACCGGCCGGACGAGGCCGCCTCGGCCCGGCTCCACGTGGTCGCGGGACCCGACGCGGGCGGTGTGCACCTGCTGCACCGCGGCCCGGTCGGAATCGGCCGCTCGCTGGACGCGGACGTCCCCCTCGACGACCCGGACGTCTCCCGGGTGCACTGCACGGTCACGGTCGGGGACGACGGCCGGGTCACGGTCGCGGACCTCGGCTCCACGAACGGGACGACGCTGGACGGCGTGGCGGTCGGCGACCGCCCCGTCCGGCTGGCCCCCGGCGCGCTGCTGCGCCTCGGCGAGTCCGCCCTCCGCCTGACGGGCCCGGGCGACCCCGGTACGGACTCCCTGCCGACGACCCCGGACGGCGAGGGCCACCTCCGGGTGAACCTGGGGACGGGGAGCGTGGACGGGCGGGAGGCCGCATCCGACGCCGCTGCCGGATCCGTACCCACGCGTCACGGGACGAGTACGGGCACGGGTCGTTCTGGTACGGGTCGTTCCGGTACGGGTCGTTCCGGTACGGGTCGTTCCGGTACAGGCACGGGCGCAGGTGCCGGCGCAGGCACGGGCGCAGGTGCCGGCCCGGGCGCAGGTACGGGCGCAGGTGCCGGCCCCGGCGCAGGCACGGGCGCAGGTGCCGGCCCCGGCGCAGGCACGGGCGCAGGTGCCGGCCCCGGCGCAGGCACGGGCGCAGGTGCCGGCCCGGGCGCAGGTACGGGCGCAGGTGCCGGCCCCGGCGCAGGCACGGGCGGAAGTGCCGCTCTCGGGGGCGGCAGCGCCTTCTCCCTCTCCGCCGACGCGACGCACGGCGGCTCGGCCGCGCACGCGCGTGCCGAGGAGCCCGTGGACGGGGAGGGCTCGGGGGTCGAGGCGCACAGCAGGACCCGGCAGACCCCGCGCCAGGCCGCCCCCTCACGGGGCAAGCGGGGCATAGGAGCGTGGGCACGCCGGTTCGCCGGAGCCAGGGAGGACCTGCCGGTCCCCGGCACCGGCCTCGACACGGATGTCGAAGCCGGCGCCGGGCCCGGTGCCGAGCGGACCGCAGGTCCCGCACCGAGCCCCGAGACCTGGCCCGACCCGGCCGCCGTGCTGCTCACCGCCCTCGGCCCCGGCCCGCGCCTCTGGGAGCGCGGTCCGGACCATCCCGAGGCCCTCGTCGTCCGGCTCGGCACGACCGACCGCGCCGAGCTGTCCGGGGTGCCGGTCACCGTCGGGCTGCGTGAGGCCGGTTCCCTCGGGCTCGCGGGCCCCGGCAACCGGCTGGCCGGGCTCGCCCGCTCCGTGGTCGCCCAGCTCGCCGCCCTGCACTCCCCCGCCGACCTGGAGATCGTGCTGATCAGCGCGGACCGGAGCCGGTCCCTGGAGGAGCGGCGCCGGTCCTGGGGCTGGCTCGGCTGGCTCCCGCATCTGCGCCCGGCGCACGGCCAGGACTGCCGTCTGCTCCTCGCGTACGACCGGGATCAGGCCCATGCCCGTACGGCGGAGCTCACCCGACGGCTCGACGACGGCCCGCTCGGACCGGGCTGGCCGAGCGCCGACCGCGCGGCGGTCACGGAGGCCGCGGCACGGTACGAAGGACCGGTGACGGTCGTGGTCGTGGACGGCGACCCCGGGTCGGCGGCGCTGCGCGAGACCACCGCGCGGCTCGCCGGGGCGGGGGCGGCAGCCGGCATCCATCTGATCTGTCTGGCCGAGGCGCCGGCCGCGTCGCCGGTCTCTCCGGTGGCGGCGACGTACGAGATCGCGTGCGCGGCCTCCCTCGCGTTCCGCGAGTGCGGCGCGGTCGCGCTGCTCAGCGGTGACGTGGCGACGGCGCTGCGGCTGCTGCGTACGGCGGGGGGCCGGGCCGCGGGTCACGGAACCGTCGGCGTGGTGGACGCGGTGTCGGTGGCCTGGGCGGAGCGGTTCGGGCGGGCGGTCGCGCCGCTGCGCACGGACGCCCCCGCCACCCACGGACGCACGGCGGCGACGGCACTGCCCCGCTCCGCCCGGCTCCTCGACGAGCTGGGCCTGGCCCGCGCCACGCCCGCCTCGCTGCTGGCGCGGTGGGCGGCGGCGGGCGACGGGACGGCCGTCCTGGGCGCCGGGCCGCGCGGACCGGTCTCGGTCGACCTCACGGAGGAGGGGCCCCATCTGCTGATCGAGGGGCCCGCGGGCAGCGGGCGCACGGAGCTGCTGCGCTCGATCGCGGCCTCCCTGGCCGCCGGCGGCCGCCCGGACCGGCTGGGGCTTCTCCTTGTCGACGGCGCGGGCGGTGAGCGCGGCGAGGGTCTCGCGGCGTGCAGGGAGCTGCCGCACGTCACGGAGCACCTGGTCGCCTCCGACCCGGTACGGATGCGGGAGTTCGCCCAGGCGCTGGGCGCGGAGCTGAAGCGCCGGGCGGAGATCCTGGGCGACGGGCACTTCGCCGACCGTCAGGCGGCGCGCATGATCGGCCAGCGCGGCCCCAGCGCGGCGGAGACGATGCCCCAGGGCGCCCGCGCGGCGGCCCGCGCCCCCGACGCCCGGATCCCCGACGCCCGCGCCGCCGACCACCCCAGCGGCCGCACCCTGCGCACCGGCGAGGGCCCGATCGGCGACCGACCGGGCTCGGACACCCCCGACCGGAACACCGGCACGGGCGCCGAGGACCTCACCCACCGCCCCAGCGGCCGGACCGCGCGCACCGGCGACGGCACCCTCGGCGACCGGCCCAGCGGACGAACGCCCCGCACCGCCACGGGCGCCGACGACCTCACGTACCTCCCGAGCGGACGTACGACCCGCACCGGCGACGGCACCCTCGGCGACCGGCCCAGCGGACGAACACCCCGCACCGCCACAGGCGCCGACGACCTCACGTACCTCCCGAGCGGACGTACGACCCACCTGGGCGCCGACCACCGCGTCCCGCACCCCGGCGCGGACGACCTCGCAGACCGGGCCAGTGGGCGTGTCGTCCGGTCCGCCCCGGCCGAGGAACCCGGCCAGACGGTCGCCGGACTCGTCCCGCGCCCCGGTCGGGAGCACGATCCGCGTGCGGGTGACGAGGCCGCCGCGCTGCCCCGGCTCGTCGTGCTCGTCGACGACTTCGACGCGCTCGTCGCGCCCGCGCTCGGTTCGCCCGGCCGGCCCGCCGCCGGGTCCGTCGTACGGGCCCTGGAAGCCGTGGCGCGCGGCGGTGCGCGCCTCGGGGTGCACCTGGTCGCGACCTCCGCGCGCCCCGACCGGACGGCGGACACGGAGCTGGCCCACGGCCCCGGCGCCCGCCTGCGGATCGTGCTCGACGCGCCGCCCGTCGCGCCGGGCCCGGACGACCCCGCGCCCGGCCGGGGACGGCTCGGGCACCCGGACGGCCGCGTCACCCCGTTCCAGGCCGGCCGGGTCACCGGTCGCATCCCGCGTACGGCGACCCTCCGCCCGACCGTCGTCCCGCTGGAGTGGGAGCGGATGGGTGATCCGCCCACCCGCAGACCTGTCCGCGAACTCGGCAACGGTCCGACCGATCTGGCCCTCCTCGCCAGCGCCCTCGACCGCGCCGCACGCTCCCTGGACGCCGGCCCGATCTCCCCCCTCACGCCCGCGACCCGCTCCTGACGTCACGTCACGAGCCGATCACGATCGCCCACTTGGCACGGAAGGCGGTATTGCGGGGCCGGTGCCCCCGGCGTAGACCTGAGCGCACGGGACACGCACCGCGCACAGGAGAGACGGGGCAGAAATGCGTACAACTCTTCGTACACGCAGGGCCGCACCGGCCGTCGTCATGGTCACCGCGCTCACCCTCGTCACCGTGCTCGCCGGCTGTGGCGGCGGCGAGGACACGGGGGAGGGAACGAAGGAACCCGGCCCACCGGCCACGTCGAGCGGCTCCTTGAAGCTGCCCTCCCTCAAGGGCGAGAAGATCGAGGTCGCCGCCGTCTGGACGGGTCCGGAGCAGGAGAACTTCACCAAGGTCCTGAAGGAGTTCGAGAAGCGCACCGGCGCCACAGTCACCTTCGTGCCCGCCCAGGACCCGATCGTGAACTTCCTCGGCACGAAGATCGCCGGCGGCTCCCCGCCCGACATCGCGATGCTCCCCCAGGTGGGCGCGATCCAGCAGGCCGCCGCCCAGAAGTGGCTGAAGCCGGTCGGCCCAGACGCGCAGGCGCAGCTCGCCGCGAACTACTCCAAGGGCTGGCGGGACCTCGGCGCCGTCGACGGCACGCAGTACGGCGTGTACTTCAAGGCCGCCAACAAGTCCCTGGTCTGGTACAACAACGCCGCCTTCGAGAACGCGGGCGCCACCGAGCCCAAGACCTGGAAGGAGTTCCTGACCACCGCGGAGACGATCTCGGCCTCCGGCGTCACGCCGGTCTCCGTCGGCGGCGCGGACGGCTGGACGCTCACCGACTGGTTCGAGAACGTCTATCTCTCCCAGGCGGGCCCGGCCAAGTACGACCAGCTCGCCAAGCACGAGATCCCGTGGACCGACGCGTCCGTCACCCAGGCGCTCACCACCCTCGCCGAGCTGTTCGGCAAGCCGGAGCTGATCGCGGGCGGCGCGGCGGGCGCGCTGCAGACGGAGTTCCCCACCTCGGTCACCCAGACCTTCACGGGCGGCGACCAGCCCAAGGGGGCGATGGTCTTCGAGGGCGACTTCTCGGCCGTCAACATCGCGCAGACCAGCGCGAAGATCGGTACGGACGCGAAGGTCTTTCCCTTCCCCGCGGTCGGCTCGGAGTCCCCGGTCGTCACCGCGGGCGACGCGGCGGTGGCCCTGAAGGACACCAAGGGCGCCCAGGCCCTGCTGACCTTCCTCGCCTCCCCCGACGCGGCCACGATCTGGGCGGGCGCGGGCGGCTTCCTCTCGCCGAACAGGAACATGGACCCGGGCGCGTACCCGAACGACGTCCAGCGCGAGATCGCCAAGGCGCTCCTGGAGGCCGGGGACGACTTCCGCTTCGACATGTCGGACCAGATGCCGCAGTCCTTCGGCGGCACCCCCGGCAAGGGCGAGTGGAAGGCGCTGCAGGACTTCCTGAAGAACCCGAAGGACATCGCGGGGACCCAGGCACGCCTGGAGGCCGACGCGGCCGACGCGTACAAGAACTGACGCCGTGGCGTCCGAGTCCAGGGCCCCCAAGGCCTCCATGGCCCCCACGGTCACGGGCACGCGCAGGACCGTCGCGGCGGGGTTCCTCCTCCCCGCGCTGGTCCTGCTCGGCGCGCTCGTCGTCTACCCCATCGGGTACTCCGTCCAGCGTTCGTTCTTCGACACGTCCGGGGACTCCTTCGCCGGACTCGACAACTACATCGCCCTCTTCACGGACGACACCATCCTCACCGCCGTCCGGAACAACGCGATCTGGGCGGTCGTCGCCCCGACCGTCGCGACCGCCCTCGGCCTGATCTTCGCGGTGCTCACCGAACGGGTCCGCTGGGGCACCGCGTTCAAGCTGATCGTCTTCATGCCCATGGCGATCTCGATGCTGGCCGCCGGGATCATCTTCCGGCTGGTGTACGAGCAGGATCCGGACCGCGGTGTCGCCAACGCCGTATGGGTCGGCGTCCACGACACCTTCGCCGAGTCCTCCGGCTTCCCACGGGCGCGCCCGCTGCCGGTCCACCCGCTGGAGGCGGCGGGCGACGGCGCGTACGTCACCGAGGGCCCGGTCCGCGCGGGAGAGCCCGCGCGGCTCCCGCTGGTCGGGGTCGCGCCGGCGCAGATGCCGAAGGACGCCCGCCCGGCGCACGAACCGGGGCCGCGGGAGGGCGGGATCACCGGGACCGCGTGGCTGGACTTCACCAAGGGCGGGGGTGGGAAGCCGAACGTCGTGGACCCGGAGGAGGTCGGCCTCAAGGGGCTGCGGATCGAGGCGGTGAAGGACGGGACGGTGGTGGCCACGACACGGGCGGCGGCCGACGGCTCGTTCACGCTCCCCGCCTCCGCCGACGGCGCGCTCCTGCGGCTGCCCGCGAGCAACTTCCGTGAGCAGTACAACGGCGTGGAGTGGCTGGGGCCTTCGCTCGTCACACCGGCGGTCATCGGCAGTTACGTGTGGATGTGGGCCGGGTTCGCGATGGTCCTGATCGCGGCCGGTCTGGCGAGCGTGCCACGGGAGCTGATGGAGGCGGCGCGCGTCGACGGGGCGAACGAGTGGCAGGTCTTCCGCCGCATCACCGTCCCCCTGCTCGCGCCGGTCCTCGCCGTCGTCCTCGTCACCCTGATGATCAACGTCCTGAAGATCTTCGACCTGGTCTTCATCATCGCGCCGGGCTCGGCGCAGGACGACGCGAACGTGCTGGCGCTCCAGCTGTACCGCTCGTCCTTCGGCACGGACGCGGATCTCGGGGTCGGCTCCGCGATCGCCGTCCTGCTGCTCCTGCTGGTGATCCCGGTGATGGCGTTCAACATCCGCCGGATGCGAAGGGAGGCCCGCAGGTGACGGCGACGAACGAGAACGGCAAGGACGGCTCCGGACCCCACTCTCCCGCAACGCCGGGCGACGGCTCAGCACCGGGTCCCGGAACCCGGGCCGCCGCATCCGACCCCGCAGCCCCCGGCTCCGTACACCCCGACGCCGGACCGGACGCCGACGCCGCACCGGGTCCCGGATCCCCACCGGACTCTCCGCCGGGGCCCCGGGTCGACGCCCCGACCGCGCCCCGGGTCGGCCCACCACGGGGCTCCCGGGCCGGTGCACCCCCGGCCACCGCCCGGGCCGGGGCTCGGCAGGTCCCCGCGTCCGGGTCGCGCCCGGTGCCCCCGCTCGGCGCCCGGCTGGCCGCGCGGGCGGCGGGCGGCGCGATGCGGGTCTTCCTCGTCCTCGTCGGTCTCTTCTGGCTGATGCCGGCGGTCGGGCTGCTGCTCTCCTCGCTCCGCGGCCCCACCGACATCAGCGAGAGCGGCTGGTGGCAGGTCTTCACCTCACCGGCCCAGCTGACCGTCGAGAACTACTCGGCCCTTCTCTCCAACGAGACCATCACCCGGTCCCTCCTCTCCACGATCCAGATCACCGTCCCGGCCACGCTCCTGGTCCTCGTCATCGGCTCGCTCGCCGGATACGCCTTCGCCTGGCTGGAGTTCCCCGGCCGCGACTGGTGGTTCCTGGTGGTCGTCGGGCTGCTCGTGGTGCCGGTGCAGGTCGCGCTCGTGCCCGTGTCGAAGCTCTTCGGCGCCATCGGCGTCTTCGAGACGACGCTCGGGGTCGTCCTCTTCCACACCGCGTTCGGACTGCCCTTCGCCATCTTCCTGCTGCGGAACTTCTTCGCGGAGATCCCGAAGGAGCTGCTCGAAGCGGCCCGGCTGGACGGGGCGGGCGAGATCCGGCTCTTCACCCGGGTGGTCCTGCCGCTCGGCGGGCCGGCGATCGCCTCGCTCGGCATCTTCCAGTTCCTGTGGGTCTGGAACGACATGCTGATCGCGCTGATCTTCGCGGACTCCGAGTCGCCGCCGATCACGGTGGCGCTGCAGCAGCAGGTGCGGCAGTTCGGAAACAACATCGACGTGCTCGCACCGGGCGCGTTCCTGTCGATGGTGATCCCGCTGGCCGTCTTCTTCGCCTTCCAGCGGCAGTTCGTCACGGGGGTGATGGCGGGGGCGGTCAAGTAGCGGTCACTACGCCGTGAGCGCCGCCACCGCCGCGCGCGCGAGGTCGTCGACGTACCCCGCCGGCAGTTCGCCGCGCACCACCACGAGCCGCCAGTAGAGCGGCCCGACGATCAGGTCGAGGGCGCGCTCCGGATCCGCGCCGTCCGGCAGTTCGCCGCGGGACACGGCCTCGCGGACGATCTGCGCGACGACGCCCTGCTGGCCGTCGAGCAGTGCGGCCTTGATCGCGTCGGCGATCTCGGGCTGCCGGGCGGCCTCCACCAGCAGGTCCGGGATGACCTGGGAGGCCACGGGGTGGCGCAGGGCGTGCGAGGCGACTTCGAGGAGCGCGCGCACGTCCCCGTGCAGCGAACCGGTCGACGGCGCCGGCAGCCCCTGCGCGGCGAACGCGCCGAGGAGGTCGAGAACGAGCGAGAGCTTCGACTTCCAGCGGCGGTAGACGGCGGTCTTGCCGACGCCCGCCCGGCGCGCGATGCCCTCGATGGACATGCGGGCGAAACCGACGGCCGCCAGCTCCTCGAAGACGGCGGCGCGGATGGCCTCGGTCACGTCCTCCCGGAGTACGGCGGCTCCCGCGGGGGCGCGGCGGGGGGATCCGGGGCGTGTCGTCATGGGCGGATCCTAACCAACCGTGCACCTGCACGTCACGACGAAACGGTTGCGTTGCGACGTATGCGCGTCCTACTCTCACCGTAGCGACGATACGGACCCGTTCCGTCGTAAGCGACGTCCCATCCCCTCGCCGAAAGCGACCTCGTGACCACCGAGACGCTCACGAAACCCGACTCCCGGGCCCCGGAGGACCTGCGCGCACTCGCCCTGCGCCACGGCCTGTCGGTCAGCGGCGCCCGCCCGGCACTCCCCGCGTACGTCAGTCAGCTCTGGTCGCGCCGCGCCTTCATCTCCGCGTTCGCGACCGCCCGGCTCACGGCCCAGTACAGCCACGCGAAGCTCGGCCAGCTCTGGCAGGTGATGACCCCGCTGCTCAACGCGGCGGTCTACTACCTGATCTTCGGCATCCTGATGAACGTCCAGGAGGGCATCCCGGACTACGTGCCGTTCCTGATCACCGGCGTCTTCGTCTGGACCTTCACCTCCCAGTCGATCATGACCGGCACCCGGGCGATCAGTGGGAACCTCGGACTCGTCCGGGCCCTGCACTTCCCCCGCGCGAGCCTCCCGCTGGCCCTGGCGCTGCAACAGCTCCAGCAGCTCGTGCTCTCGCTCGCCGCGCTCGTCGGGATCCTGCTCTGCTTCGGCGAGTTCCCGCGCGCGAGCTGGCTGCTCGCCGTGCCCGCGCTCTTCCTCCAGGCGCTCTTCAACGCCGGGGTCGCGCTCGTCATGGCCCGGCTCGCCGCCCGCACGCCGGACATCGCGCAGCTCATGCCGTTCCTGCTCCGCACCTGGATGTACGCCTCCGGGGTCATGTGGTCCCTGGACCACCTGGCACGGAGCGGCCGGATCCCCGACCTGGCCATCATGGTCCTGCAGTGGAACCCGGCGAGCGTCTACATCGACCTGATGCGCTTCGCGCTGATCGAGAGCTTCACCGCGGACCGCCTGCCGCCGCACATCTGGGCGCTCGGCGTCGGCTGGGCGGTGGTGGCCTTCACGGGCGGATTCATCTACTTCTGGAAGGCGGAGGAGACGTACGGCCGTGGCTGAACAGACCCTGACGACGACCCCGAACACCACCGCGACGCCGGCTCCGCCCGAGCGCACCCCCACCGTCGTCGCCGACGACGTGCACATCATGTACACCGTCAACGGCGCCCGCACCGGCAAGGGCAGCGCCACCTCCGCGCTCAACCGGATCTTCACCCGCCGTACCGCCCCCGCCGGCCGCACGGTCCACGCGGTCAAGGGCGTCAGCTTCGCCGCGTACCGAGGCGAGGCGATCGGCCTGATCGGTTCGAACGGATCGGGGAAGTCCACCCTCCTCAAGGCCGTCGCCGGCCTGCTGCCCGTCAACCGGGGCAGGATCTACACCCGCGGCCGGCCCTCCCTCCTCGGAGTGAACGCGGCCCTGATGAACGACCTGACCGGTGAGCGGAACGTGATCCTGGGCGGGCTCGCGATGGGTATGACGCGCGCGGAGATCGACGCCCGGTACGACGACATCGTCGACTTCTCCGGGATCAACGACAAGGGCGACTTCATCTCGCTGCCCATGCGGACGTACTCCTCCGGCATGGGCGCCCGGCTCCGCTTCTCCATCGCGGCGGCCAGGAGCCACGACGTCCTGCTGATCGACGAGGCGCTGTCCACGGGCGACGCCCGGTTCCGCCGCCGCAGCCGGCAGCGGATCGACGAGCTGCGGGCCGAGGCGGGCACCGTCTTCCTGGTCTCCCACTCCCACTCCACCATCGCCCAGACCTGCGACCGGGCGCTGTGGCTGGAGGCGGGCACGCTGCGGATGGACGGGCCGGCGAAGGAGGTGGTGGCGGCGTACGAGGCGTTCACCAAGAAGGGCTGACAAAAGGTCCGAAACAGACCCAAACAGCAATAGAGTGCGGTTCGATGACGACGCATCGCGACCGCACCCCACCACCCCCGCCCGACCCGGAGTCCGGCCTGGACGCCGGACCGGAGTCCGGCCTGGACGCCGGACCGGGCTCCGGACCGGGCTCCGGCACGGACGTCAGGGCCACCTGCGCCCCGACACCCCCCTCCCTCACCGGCTCCCCCTTCGACTCGGACACCTTCACCTCGGCCAGCTTCGTCAACGTCGGCCGCGGCCCCGCCCTCGCCCTCACCGTCGTCTGGACCCTCACCCGCGCCGGGATGCTGCTGCTCCTGGCGCGCGACAGCCTGGGCGTCGGCGGGGTCGGCCGCGAGGTGTACGTCCTCTACCAGCACTGGTACCGGCAGTTCGGCCACGGCACCTTCCCGGTGAACGACGTCACCTGGCAGTACCCGCCCGGCGCCGGGCTGGTGATCATGTCCCCCGGCCTGCTGCCCTGGCTCACCTACTTCCAGGCCTTCGTCGCCCTCACCCTCCTCGCCGATGCAGCCGTCACGCTCGCCCTCGCCCGCGCCGACAGCAGCCGCGTCACGCACGGCGCCTGGATCTGGGTCTGCGGACTCCCGCTGCTCCTGCACATCCCGCTGGCCCGGTACGACGTCCAGGTCACCGCTCTCGCCGTCCTCGCCCTGCTCGCGCTGACCTCCCGCACGCGTGCCGTCCCCCGCCTCGGTGGGGTGCTCGGCGGCGTCCTCGCCGGGATCGGCGCGCTCGTCAAGGTGTGGCCGGCGCTCACCCTGATCGGCACACCCCGGGGGCGTACCACCCGCGAAGCCTGGACCTCCGCCGCCGCCACGGCCGCCGTGCTCCTCGCGACCCTCGCGCTCTTCTTCTCGCACTCGCTCGGCTTCCTGCGCCAGCAGGGCAGCCGGGGCGTGCAGATCGAGTCGGTGGGCGGCACCGCACTCGCGCTCGCGCAGACGGCCGGCGTCTGGCCCGGCACGGCCCAGTACCGGTACGGCGCCTTCGAGTACGTCGGCCCGTACGTCTCCACCGTGGGCCGGCTCGCGCTGCTCCTGACCGTCCTCGCCTTCGTCTGGCTGCTGGTCTGGCGGCTGCGGGCGCGCACCTGGACGGAGGCGACCCCGCTGGACGCGGCGCTCGCCGCCGTCCTGCTCTTCACCGTCACGAGCCGGGTGATCAGTCCGCAGTACCTGATCTGGCTGCTCGGCCTCGCCGCCGTCTGCCTGACCTCGCGCCGGACCGTGATGCGGCCCGTCGCGCTGCTGCTCCTGCCGACGGCCGGGCTGAGCTCGCTCGCGTACCCGGTCCTCTACGACGACGTGGTCGCCGGCTCCTTCCAGGGCGTCGCCGTCATGGTGGTCCGCAACGGGCTGCTGCTCGCCTGTGCCCTGCTGGCCGCGCGCCGGCTGTGGGCCTCGACGACGCGGGCGGCACCGCCACCACGGACCTCGCACACGCCCGCGTACCCGCAGGATCATGAGTGAGGGGCCCCGCCGGACGACCGGCGGGGCCCCTCACACGTACCTGCTGACGACCCCTAACTGTGCGCGCGCAGCAGCTGGCGCATCGTCCGCATCGCCACCGACAGGTTCGCCAGGTCGAAGGTCTCCGAGCCCTGGATCTCCTCAAGGGTGGTGCGCGCCCGGCCCAGGAGCGCCGCGTTCTTCTGCTCCCATGCCTTGAACCGCTCCTCCGGGGTCGAGGTCCCGTTGCCCGCCGCGAGCACGTCGGCCGTGAGGGCGGCGTGGGCGGCGAACAGGTCCTCGCGGATGGAGGCGCGGGCCATCGACTGCCACCGGTCGGCGCGCGGCAGTTCGATGATGCGGTCCATGAGCTGGGTGATCCGCAGCCGGTCGGCCAGGTCGTAGTAGACCTCGGCGACCGCCATCGGCTCCTTGGCCGTGCGGTCCGCGATCGCGACGATGTCGAGCGTCGGGAAGGCGGAGGAGAAGCCGGCGACCCGCAGGGCGAGCTCCTCCGGCACGCCCTGGGAGGTCAGCTCCTCCAGGATCGACTGGTACCACTCCAGGTCCGCGCCGCGCAGCAGCTGCGGCAGCTCGCCCCAGACCTCGTCCACGCGCTCGGCGAAGAACTCGATCGTCTCGGCGAGACGGAGCGGCTGCGGCCGGTTGCCGAGCAGCCAGCGCGTACCGCGCTCGACCAGTCGGCGGGAGTGCAGCCGCATCCGGGTCTGGATCTCGGCCGGGACCCGGTTGTCGAGGGCCTCGACGGCGTCCCAGACCTCGCCGAGCCGGAAGATGGCGCGGGCGGCGGTCTGCGCGCGGACGATCTCCTCGATCGACGCGCCGGTCTCCTCGCGGAGACGGTGCAGGAAGGTCGAGCCACCGGTGTTGACGGTGTCGTTGACCAGGATCGTGGTGATGATCTCGCGGCGCAGCGGGTGGCTGTCCACCGCGTCCGTGAACTTCTCGCGCAGCTGCGTCGGGAAGTACGTGTGGAGCAGTCCGCACAGGTACGGGTCGTCCGGCAGCTCGGTGCCGATCAGCTCGTCGGCCACCGTGATCTTGGTGTACGCGAGGAGGACCGCGATCTCCGGCTGGCTCAGGCCCTTGCCGTTGTTGAGCAGCTCGCGGATCTGCCGGTCGTTGGGCAGGAACTCGAGCGAGCGGTCGAGGGCACCGTCGCGGCCCAGGCGGCGCATGAAGCGCTGGTGGGCGTGGAGCAGGGACGGCGACTGGGCGACCGCGTTGGCCAGGGCGACGTTCTGCGCGTAGTTGTTGCGCAGGACGAGCGCGCCGACCTCGTCGGTCATCTCGGCGAGGATCTTGTTGCGCTGCTTCACGGTCATGTCGCCGTCGGTGACGAGCCCGTTGAGCAGGATCTTGATGTTGACCTCGTGGTCGGAGGTGTCCACGCCGGCGCTGTTGTCGATCGCGTCGGTGTTGACCTTGCCGCCCTCGCCGTCCGGGCCGCCCTTGCGGGCGAACTCGATGCGGCCGAGCTGGGTCAGACCCAGGTTGCCGCCCTCGCCGACGACCTTGACCCGCAGGGCCTCGCCGTTGACGCGGATGGCGTCGTTCGCCTTGTCGCCGACGTCCGCGTTCGACTCGGTGGACGCCTTGACGTACGTACCGATGCCGCCGTTCCACAGCAGGTCGACGGGCGAGTGGAGGATCGCCTGCATCAGCTCGGCCGGGGTCAGCTTGGTGACGCCGGCCTCGATGCCGAGGGCCGCGCGCATCTGCGCGTTGACCGGGATCGACTTGGCGGTACGGGGGTGGATGCCGCCGCCCGCGGAGAGGAGCTCGGTGTTGTAGTCGGCCCAGGAGCTGCGGGGCAGCTCGAAGAGACGGCGCCGCTCGGCGTACGAGACGGCCGCGTCCGGGGTCGGGTCGATGAAGATGTGGCGGTGGTCGAAGGCCGCGACGAGGCGGATGTGCTCGGAGAGCAGCATGCCGTTGCCGAAGACGTCGCCGGACATGTCGCCGACGCCGACGACGGTGAAGTCCTCGGTCTGGGTGTCGTGGCCGAGCTCGCGGAAGTGCCGCTTGACGGACTCCCAGGCACCACGGGCGGTGATGCCCATGCCCTTGTGGTCGTAGCCGGCCGAGCCGCCCGAGGCGAAGGCGTCGCCGAGCCAGAAGCCGTACGAGACGGCGACCTCGTTGGCGATGTCGGAGAAGGTCGCGGTGCCCTTGTCGGCGGCGACGACGAGGTAGGTGTCGTCCTCGTCGTGGCGGACGACGTCCACCGGCGGGACGACCTCGCCCGCGACCAGGTTGTCGGTGATGTCGAGCAGCGCCGAGATGAAGGTCTTGTAGCTGGCGATGCCCTCGGCCAGCCAGGCGTCGCGGTCCACGGACGGGTCCGGGAGCTGCTTGGCGACGAAGCCGCCCTTGGCGCCGACGGGCACGATGACGGTGTTCTTCACCATCTGCGCCTTGACCAGGCCGAGGATCTCGGTACGGAAGTCCTCACGGCGGTCGGACCAGCGCAGGCCTCCTCGGGCGACCTTGCCGAACCGCAGGTGGACGCCCTCGACACGCGGGGAGTACACCCAGATCTCGTACGCCGGGCGGGGCGCGGGGAGGTCGGGGATGGCCTGCGGGTCGAACTTCATCGAGACGTACGAGTGCGGAGTGCCGTCCGCGTTGCTCCGGCCCCTGCCTTCGCTTCCCTCGCCGGCGCTCTGGAAGAAGTTGGTCCGCAGGGTCGCCTTGATGACGGTGAGGAAGGAGCGCAGGATGCGGTCCTCGTCCAGGCTCGCGACCTGGTCGAGGGCGGCGTCCAGCTCCTCCAGGAGCGCGTCGGTCAGCTCGACCCCGGCGCGCTGGCGCTCCGGCGACATCCGGGCCTCGAAGAGCGAGACGAGCAGCCGGGTGGTGTGGACGTTGTTGCGGAGGGTGTCCTCCATGTAGTCCTGGCTGAACGTCGCGCCCGCCTGGCGCAGGTACTTCGCGTAGGCGCGCAGCACCATGGCCTGGCGCCAGGTCAGCCCGGCGCTCAGGACCAGCGAGTTGAAGCCGTCGTTCTCGGCCTCGCCGGTCCAGGTCGCGGCGAACGCCTCCTGGAACCGCTCACGGGCGTCGTCGCTGAACGAGGCGCCGTTGGCCGTCGGGGCGGGCATGCGCATACCGAAGTCGTAGACCCACGCGTGCGTACGGTCGGAGCAGCGCAGCTCGTACGGACGCTCGTCGATGACCTCGACGCCGAGCCGGTTGAGCACCGGCAGCACGGCGGAGAGGGAGATCTGGTCGCCGGACTTGTAGATCTTGAAGCGTCGCTCGCCGGGACGGGCGCCGACGGGCTCGTACAGCGAGAGCGCGAACTCCTTGCCGGAGTGGCGCAGCTGCTCCAGGTGGACCAGGTCGGCCACGGCGGCACGCGGCGAGTGGTCGGCCTTGTAGCCCTCGGGGAAGGCGTTCCCGTACTTGCGCAGCAGCTCGGCGGCGCGCTCCTCGCCGGTCTCGGCGTTGAGCGCCTCGGCGAAGCCGTCGGCCCAGGAGCGGGCGGCCTCGACGAGCCGGGCCTCGATGCGCTCCCGGTCGGCGTCGGTGAGCTGGGTCAGCTCGGTGCCGGGGGCGACGCGGACGACGAAGTGCAGCCGGGTGAGCACCGACTCGGTGCTCATCAGCGTGAAGTCGACGCTGGTGCCCTGGAGCTCTTCCTTGAGGATGTCGGTCAGCCGCTCACGGACCGTCGTGTTGAAGCGGTCGCGCGGCAGGTAGACGAGGGCCGAGTAGAACCGGCCGTACTCCTCCTGGCGCAGGTAGAGCCGCAGTCGGCGCCGCTCCTGCAGGTACAGGACGCTGGTGACGATCTCGCGCAGCTCGTCCGGCGGGGTCTGGAAGAGCTCGTCGCGGGGGTACGTCTCCAGGATCTGGAGCAGGTCGCGGCCGTCGTGGCTGTTCGGCGAGAAGCCCGCACCGTCCAGAACCTCCTGGACCTTGCGGCTGATGACCGGCACCCGACGGACGGACTCGGTGTACGCGGCCGAGGAGAACAGACCGAGGAAGCGCCGCTCGCCCACCACGTTGCCGTCGGCGTCGAACTTCTTCACGCCCACGTAGTCGAGGTACGAGGGGCGGTGCACGGTGGAGCGGCTGTTGGCCTTGGTGAGGATCAGCAGCTTGTGCTCGCGCGCCTTGGCACGGGCGTCGGCGGGCAGCCGGCTGAAGGACGACGAGACGGGGGCGTGGTGCTCGTCGTCGCCGTGCTGCGGGTCGGAGCGCAGGACGCCGAGGCCGGTGCCCGGGACGGCGGCCAGCGCGTCCCCGTCGACCAGCTCGTACTCGCGGTAGCCGAGGAAGGTGAAGTGGTCGGCGGCGAGCCAGCGCAGCAGCTCGCGGGCCTCTTCGACCTCGGTGGGGCGCAGATCGTCGGCGGTGGGCTCGCCGGGGAGGTTCTCGGCGATGCGCAGCGCGGCGTCGCGCATCTTCTCCCAGTCCTCGACGGTCTCGCGGACGTCGGACAGGACGCGCAGCAGGTCGGTGGTGATCTGCTTGAGGTCGGCGCGGTCGGTCTCGCGGTCGATCTCGACGTGGATCCAGGACTCGACGAGCGCGTCGTGGGGCAGTCCGCCCTTGGGCTCGGTGGTCAGTACCTCGATGAGCTTGCCGGTCAGATCGCGGCGGACGAGGACCTGCGGGTGGATCACGACGTGGATGCCGCGGCCCTGGCGTGACAGCTCGTTCGTCACGGAGTCGACGAGGAAGGGCATGTCGTCGGTGACGACCTCGACGACGGAGTGGCTGCAGGTCCAGCCGTTCTCCTCGACCGTCGGGGTGTGGACGCGCACGTTCGCGGTGCCCTGGGGGCGGGTCTCCGCGAGCCGGTAGTGCGAGAGAGCTGCGCCGAAGACGTCCACCGGGTCTCGGTCGGTGAGGTCCTCGGGCGCGGTGTGCAGGTAGTAGCGCTGGAGGTAGTCGAGCACGGTGTCCCCGTCCGGGCGCTTCCCGTCCTCGGGTCCCGTCGGAAGTTGCCCCCCGACCGGACCGGTCTCAGCTACCCGGGCGGCCCGTGTGAGCAGCTCGGCCTTGGCTTCGTCCAGCTTGGTCTGCATGTCCTCTGGCTCCTGTCGCGCGCCGTTGCGTGACGTCGGTGGAAGAAAGGACACAACGCCACGACGCGGTGCTACCGGTCGGAGTCGACGTTATGCCGCGATGAGAGATGTCCGAGCCGTTATCGGCCATTTCTGGCGCCGTGCCCAGGACGGGAGAATCGGCGAACGCCATGTCCGCCCGGACGCCGTGGCGCTCCGGGCGATGGCCGGGGGCTTCGCTGCCCCCTCGGCGTATCGCGCTGATCACGGGAAAAGCCTATCGCTCCCGCCCCCCCGATCGTCATGGTCCGTATGTGTACAAAAGAGGGGGTGGAAGTTTGACGTTATGGACAGCGACACAGTGTCCTGTGGCAGGAAGCCGAGATCCGAGATCCGGGAGTCGCCATGGCAAAGATCTTGATCGTGACCGGGGACGCGGCGGAGTCGCTGGAGGTCATGTACCCCTACCAGCGGCTTCTCGAGGAGGGGTACGAGGTCCACATCGCGGCCCCGGCGCGCAAGCAGCTGCGCTTCGTGGTGCATGACTTCGAGCCGGGTTACGACACGTACACCGAGAAGCCGGGCTACAGCTGGCCCGCGGACCTGGCGTTCTCGGAGGTGGACCCCGGCGACTACGTGGCCGTGGTGATCCCGGGCGGCCGGGCGCCGGAGTACCTCCGCAACGACCCGGAGCTCCGCAAGATCCTGAAGTCCTTCTTCGACGCGGACAAGCCGGTGGCCCAGATCTGCCACGGCCCGCTCCTGACGGCGGCGATCGGCGGCCTGGAGGGCCGCAGGGTCACCTCGTACCCCGCGCTCGAACTGGACATGCAGGCAGCGGGCGCCACGTTCCAGGACACGGAGGCGGTGGTGGACGGCACCCTGATCTCCTCCCGAGCCTGGCCGGACCACCCGGCCTGGATGCGGGAGTTCCTGAAGGTCCTCCGCGAGACGACATGACCGGAAGCCCGTGACGAGCCGCCCGGACGCCTGACACCGAGCCCGACGGGCACCGCGAGCGCCCACCCGAAGGCCCGGGCGGCCCCCGCCGCCGCAACACCCGGCCGGAGGCCGGGCGCACCCCCACCGGCCGCCACCCCGCGCGCCCTACACCAACTCCTCCGCCACCGCGACCGCCTCCGCCAGCGAGTCCACCACCGGCACCCCCGCCGCCTCCAGCGACGCCCGGCTGTGCGACCCCCCGGTGTACAGAACCGCCCGCGCCCCCACATGCGCCGCCGCACGCGCGTCGTCGGCGGCATCGCCGATGACGACGACCCGCTCCGCGGGCACGTCCGTGAGCGCCGCCAGGTGCCGCACCATGTGCGCCGACTTCCCCTCCGTCGACGACCCGATCCGCCCGTCCACCCGCACGAACCGCGGCTCGATCCCGTGCCTGCGCACCAGCGGTACCAGCTCCGCGTGCGGCGCCAGCGAGAGCAGCGACTGCGTGAACCCGGATTCCTGCCGCGCGGCCAACAGCTCGGCCGCTCCTGCCGTCAGCCCGCACGCCTCGGCCCGCTGCCAGTAGTGCCGGTGGAAGGCGCCGTCCATCAGCACCCACTCCGCCTCCGTGGGCAGCCGCCCCATCAGCCGTTCGTAGAACTTCGGTACCGGCACGGTGTACAGATCCCGGTACCGCGCCAGCGTGATCGCTTCGAGCCCCAGCTCGGCGAAGGCCGCGTTCGTCGCGCCGATGACCGCCTCGATGTCGTCGAGCAGCGTGCCGTTCCAGTCCCAGACCAGGTGCTTGCCGTGCTTCCCGCGCTTCCCCATGCGAAGACGGTACCGGGCCCCGCCGACAGGACCCTCAGCCCAGCAGCCCCGGGATCTCCTGGACCCCGAACCAGAGCAGCTCGTGGTCCTCGGCCCCGTCCACCGTGAACTGCGCGTCGTCGTCGCCCTGGTCCGCCGCTCCCAGCGCGTCCGCCGCCGCGGAGACGTCCGCCTCCGCGTCGTCCGCGTCGGCGTGCACGGCGGCCGCCTTGGCCAGCGGTACGGCTCCGGCGATGCGGACCTCGCCCAGCGAGCCCGCGTCCAGCCCCCGGTCCGGGTCCACGACCGCGTCCTTGTCCGGTACGTCGACGGCGACGACGATCCGGCGCCGCGCGGCCGACGGGTCCCCGGCGAGCTGCCGCAGCGACGCGGCCGCGGCCCGGCTCAGCGCGGCGTACTCGAGCTCCTCGATGTCGTCGGAGACGTACCACTCGCGCAGCGCGGGGGTCACGGCGTAGGCGGTCAGCGGGCCGGGGCCCAGTTCGCCCGCCTTGTGCGCCTGTGCGAGACCGGGGAGGGTCAGGGGGACGTACACGCGCATGGCTGGCCGCTTTCGTAGTCGGAAACGCCCTCAGGATACGTGCGGAGTCCCCCTTCGGGGTCCCCAGGAGGCCGTCTCGTCGGTCCACCAGAGGCATCCCCGCACCCCGCGCCGGAAGACCCGGCCAGCCGCTCCCTCACTCTGATAGGTGAATTCGCCGAACGGCCGCGTGGGCATCCCCGCCGCCTTGCGAGGCCGCGAACCGCCCCCGTACAAGATCCTCAACAGAAGTTACCGCCGGGTAGAAACCCGGGTGCGAGGAATCGGGGACCACTCATGGACATCGCCACCACGACGACGCGTACGCCCGGAGCCATGCCCGGCATCGCCCCGACGCCCGGCATCGCCCCGACCGTCACCGCCCCGACGCCCGGCCCCGCCCCCACGGCCACGACCCGTCCCCGGACCCCTCGCCCCCGCTCCGCCCCCCGCGGCCCCGCCGGGACCCGCCCCCGCGGCGTCGCCGGAACCCACCCCGGAACGGCGTCCCCGCCCGTCCGTACGGCTCCGCGCGTCCTTTCGACCCACGCCCACTTCGCCGAGCGCCTGCTGCTCGTCCTGAGCGGTCAGCGGCCCGTGCACTGGATGCTGGGCCAGACCGTGGGAGAGGCGTACGAGCAGCTGGTCCAGCTCGCCCCCACGGCCCCCTTCGGAGGTCCGGGCATCCGCCCCGTACTCCGCAGCTGCCGGGCCCAGTCCGCCCAGGACGCCCTGGAGGCGTTCGCCAGCATCGCCACGGACCGGGGCGTGCGCGCCATGGCCTTCCGCCTCGAACTCGGCGCCGACCGCCGCTGGCGCTGCGCCGCCGTCGAGCTCGACGGCCTCCACGCGCGCGTGCCCACCCAGCCCCGGCCGCCCCGGTGACGAGCGCCCAGGTCGTGATCACCCCGCTCCCTGATCACCACCCCGCCGCCGCCCCGCCGCCGCCCCGCCGCCGCCCCGGCCATGACGGAGGGGCCGGCCACCTCACCAGGTGTCCGGCCCCTCCTCCCCGACGGGGGTTACTTCTTGCGGCGACGCCCGCCGCTGCTCTTCTGCGCCTTACGACGCTCCGCGCGCGTCATCCCGTCACCGCCGGCGGCGTCCCCGCTCACGAAGTCGCCCTCGACGACACTGCCGTCACCGTCCACCTTGGGCGCGGTGAAGTGCAGCCGGTCCGGCCGCTGCGGGGCCTCGAGGCCCTTGGCGCGGATCTCCGGACGCCCGGCGGGAGCCGGCACCGCGTCCTTGGTGAGGGAGGGAGCCGCGTCCTGCACCGGGACCTCCTCGACCTGCTGCTCGACCTGGACCTCCAGGTTGAACAGGTAGCCGACGGACTCCTCCTTGATGCCCTCCATCATCGCGGTGAACATGTCGAAGCCCTCGCGCTGGTACTCGACCAGCGGGTCCTTCTGCGCCATCGCGCGCAGACCGATGCCCTCCTGGAGGTAGTCCATCTCGTAGAGGTGCTCGCGCCACTTGCGGTCGAGCACGGAGAGGACCACGCGGCGCTCCAGCTCACGCATGATGTCCGAGCCGAGCGACTTCTCCCGGGCTTCGTATTGCTCGTGGATGTCGTCCTTGACGGACTCGGCGATGAACTCGGCCGTGATGCCCGCGCGGTCGCCGGCCGCGTCCTCCAGCTCCTCCACGGTCGCCTTCACCGGGTAGAGCTGCTTGAACGCGTTCCAGAGCCGGTCGAGGTCCCACTCCTCCGCGAAGCCCTCGGCCGTCTCCTGGCGGATGTAGTCGTCGATCGTGTCGTCCATGAAGTGCCGGATCTGCTCGTGCAGGTCCTCGCCCTCCAGAACGCGGCGGCGCTCGCCGTAGATGACCTCACGCTGGCGGTTGAGGACCTCGTCGTACTTCAGGACGTTCTTACGCGTCTCGAAGTTCTGGGTCTCGACCTGGGACTGCGCGGAGGCGATGGCGCGCGTGACCATCTTGTTCTCGATCGGCACGTCGTCCGGCACGTTGGCCATGGCCATGACGCGCTCGACCATCTGGGCCTTGAACAGGCGCATCAGGTCGTCGCCGAGGGAGAGGTAGAAGCGGGACTCGCCCGGGTCGCCCTGACGACCGGAACGACCGCGCAGCTGGTTGTCGATCCGGCGCGACTCGTGGCGCTCGGTGCCCAGCACGTACAGCCCGCCGAGCTCCTTGACCTCCTCGAACTCCGCCCTCACGGCCTTCTCGGCACGCTCCAGTGCGCCGGGGAGGGCCGCGGCCCACTCCTCGACGTGCTCGACCGGGTCCAGACCCGCCTGGCGCAGCTCCGCCTCGGCGAGGTCGTCCGGGTTGCCGCCGAGCTTGATGTCGGTGCCTCGACCGGCCATGTTCGTGGCGACGGTGACGGCGCCCTTGCGGCCGGCCTGGGCGACGATCGTCGCCTCACGGTCGTGCTGCTTGGCGTTGAGCACCTCGTGCTGGATGCCGCGCTTGGAGAGCTGCTGCGAGAGGTACTCGGACTTCTCGACCGACGTCGTACCGACGAGGATCGGCTGGCCCTTCTCGTGCTTCTCCGCGATGTCGTCGACGACGGCGGCGAACTTGGCGACCTCGGTCCGGTAGATCAGGTCCGACTGGTCCTTGCGGACCATCGGCTTGTTCGTCGGGATCGGGACGACGCCCAGCTTGTAGATCTGGTGGAACTCGGCGGCCTCGGTCATGGCCGTACCGGTCATGCCGGAGAGCTTGTCGTAGAGGCGGAAGAAGTTCTGCAGGGTGATCGTGGCGAGCGTCTGGTTCTCGTCCTTGATGTCCACCCCTTCCTTCGCCTCGATCGCCTGGTGCATGCCCTCGTTGTAGCGGCGGCCGGCGAGGATACGGCCGGTGTGCTCGTCGACGATCATGACTTCGCCGTCGATGACGACGTAGTCCTTGTCCTTCTTGAACAGTTCCTTGGCCTTGATGGCGTTGTTCAGGTACCCGACGAGCGGGGTGTTCACCGACTCGTAGAGGTTGTCGATGCCCAGCCAGTCCTCGACCTTGGCGACGCCGGACTCGTGGATGCCGACGGTCCGCTTCTTCTCGTCGACCTCGTAGTCGCCGGTCTCCTCGATGCCCTTGAGCGTGTTGCCGGCCTCGCCGCGGGTGAGGCGGGTGACCAGCTTGGCGAAGTCGCCGTACCACTTGGTCGCCTGGTCGGCAGGGCCGGAGATGATCAGCGGCGTACGGGCCTCGTCGACCAGGATGGAGTCGACCTCGTCGACGCAGGCGAAGTTGTGGCCGCGCTGGACGAGCTCGTCCTTGGACCACGCCATGTTGTCGCGCAGGTAGTCGAAGCCGAACTCGTTGTTCGTGCCGTACGTGATGTCGCAGGCGTACTGCTCGCGACGCTGGGCCGGCGTCATGTTGGCCAGGATGCAGCCGACCTTCAGGCCCAGGAACTTGTGGACGCGGCCCATCATCTCGGAGTCGCGTTCGGCCAGGTAGTCGTTCACCGTGATCAGGTGCACGCCCTTGCCGGACAGCGCGTTCAGGTACGCCGGGAGCGTGCCGACGAGGGTCTTGCCCTCACCGGTCTTCATCTCGGCCACGTAGCCGAGGTGGAGGGCGGCGCCGCCCATCAGCTGCACGTCGTAGTGACGCTGGCCGAGGACGCGCTTGGCGGCCTCGCGGACGGTCGCGAAGGCCTCGGGGAGCAGGTCGTCGAGGCTCTCACCGTCGGCGTACCGCTGCTTGTACTCATCGGTGAGCGCCCGCAACTCGGCGTCGGAGAGGTTGACGAAGTCCTCTTCGATGGAGTTGACCTGGTCCGCGATGCGGTGCAGTTTGCGCAGGATCTTGCCTTCGCCTGCACGCATGAGCTTGTTGAAGACGGACACTGAGGCTGGTCTCCTTGCCGGTCGGGCCTGGCACTGGGTCGTGTGATGGACTCGGGCGCGGGCACGGCAGGTGGTCCCCACCGCAACGGCCATCGTAAGCGAGACCGCCGCCGCGCCGGGAGGCCCGAAGGGCCGGAGCGTCACCGCTGCCCGGAATGAGAACGCACGAGACGCTCCGAAGGTGCCGCCGGGCCCGAAAAGTGTTCGTTTTCGGGTCCGGGTTTCCGGGATCCGGAAGTGCTCGCTCCGGGTCGGGACTTCCGGGATGCGAAAAGTGTTCGACCCATGGCGGTCAGGAGGTCAGAATTCCGTCCATGGAGCCCACGACACTGACCACGGAACGCCTCACCCTCGGCGCGTTCGGGCCGGAGGACGCCGCCGAGGTCCACGCCATCTGCCAGGACCCGGACATCCAGCGCTGGACGACGGTGCCGTCGCCGTACGGGATCCAGGACGCCGAGTTCTTTCTGAACCGCGTCGTCCCGGACGGCTGGCGCAACGACACCGAGTACGCGTTCGCCGTGCGGCTGCGGGAGGGCGGCCCGATCCTGGCCGCCGTCTCCCTGCACAACCCGCGCGCGGGATGCTGGGAGGTCGGCTTCTGGGCGGCCAAGGAGCACCGGGGCCGCGGCTACGTCACGGAGAGCGTGCTCACCCTGGCCCGCTGGGCCTTCACCGACCTGGCCTGTGCGCGCCTGGAGTGGCGGGCCGAGGTCGGCAACACCGGCTCGCGCGCGGTGGCCGAGAAGGCCGGGTTCCTCGTCGAGGGCGTCCTGAGGTCCGCGCTGCCGAACAAGGGCACCGTCCGCGACAGCTGGGTCGGCGCCCTGCTCCCCGCGGACCTGGGCCTCCCCGGCTCCCTGCCCTACCTGCCCGCCGACCGTCCCGAGGCCTGAGCGCCTTCCCCGGACCTGTCCGGTCCGGGCCCCGGGTGTCGGTGCCGCCCTCTAGGGTGCGGATCATGACCACTGTGCCGCCGCCCGTCGCCGAACTGTCCGCAGACGAAGCCCGCCGGATCGCCCTGCGCGCCCAGGGATTCCTGGGCGCCCCCGACCGCCGCGCGGGGGTGCGGGGCGTCCTGCGTCACCTGGGCCAGGTGCAACTCGACACGATCTCCGTCCTGGCGCGCTCGCACGAGCTGATTCCGTACGCCCGCCTGGGCGCCGTGGGCCGTACGACGGTCGAGGAGGCGTACTGGACCGACGTCCACGCCTTCGAGTACTGGTCGCACGCGGCCTGCATCCTGCCCGTCGAGGAGTGGCCGCTCTTCGCCTTCCGGCGCCGCGCCTACCGCTCCCGCCCGCAGTGGTACCACCCCCTCCCGGACGGTGCGTACGACGCGGTGATCAAGCAGCTGCGGACCGAGGGGCCGCAGACGGCGACGGAGCTCGGCGGCGCGAAGAACAAGGGCGAGTGGTGGGACTGGTCCGAGTCGAAGGTCGCCGTCGAGCGGGCGCTGATGTACGGCGAGGTGGTGTGCACCGAGCGGCGCGGCTGGAAGCGGGTCTACGACCTGGCCGAGCGGGCGATCCCGGGCGCCGTGCTCCATGACGACCTGGACGACACCGAGTGCCTCCGACGCCTGGTGCGGCAGGCGGGTGAGGCGCTGGGCGTGGGCACGCGCGCGGACATCGCCGACTACCACCGGCTGAGGACCGAGCAGTTCGACAGGGTCGTGGAGGCGTCGGGTCTGGTCCCGGTGACGGTGGCGGGCTGGTCCAAGCCGGCCTGGGCGGATCCGGCGGCGCTGGCGAGCGAGCCGCGCGGCCGGCACCGTACGACGCTTCTGTCCCCGTTCGACTCGCTGATCTGGGAGCGGGCGCGGACGGAGCGGATCTTCGGCTTCACACACCGCCTGGAGGCGTACGTGCCGAAGCAGAAGCGCGTGCACGGCTACTTCGCGATGCCGCTGCTCTCGGGCGGCAAGCTGCTGGGCCGGGTCGACCCCGCGCGCGAGGGCAGCACGCTGGTGGCCCGCCAGGTGTCGCTCGACACCCCCAAGGCGGTCGGCCCGATGGCACAGGCGCTGCGAGAGGCGGCCGAGTGGGTGGGCTGCGACGCCGTACGCATCGAGCGCACGAACCGCCCGGACCTGACGCCCGCCCTGACCGCGGCCCTCACCTGATCTCGAGGATCTTCTCCCGCATCGCATAGACGACGGCCTCCATCCTGGAGTGCAACTGCAGCTTCTCCAGGATGTTCCGCACGTGGTTCTTCACCGTGTTCTCGGAGATGAACAGCTCCTTCGCGATGTCCCGGTTGTTCATCCCGGTCGCGACGAGCTTGAGGACCTCCAGCTCGCGGTCGGTCAGCCGCGGCGCCGGGACGAGCCGGCGCTCGTCCGTGCGCTGGATCATCGACTTGAATTCGGTGAGGAGCTTGGACGCCATCGAGGGACTGATCTGCGACTGGCCGTCGGCCACCGCGCGAATCGCGGTGGCGACCTCGTCGGTGGAAATCTCCTTCAGGAGATACCCGGTCGCCCCCGCCTTGATCGCGTCGTAGAGATCGGCCTCTTCATCGCTGATCGTCAGCATGATGATCTTCGCGCTGGGAGCCACCTCCTTGATGGAGGTGCAGGCCTCGATGCCACCGCGCTTGGGCATCCGGACATCCATCAGGACGATGTCGGGCAGCAAATCCGCTGCCTTGTCGACGGCTTCCGCCCCGTCACCCGCCTCTCCGACGACCTGGATGTCCTCCTCCTGGGCGAGGACGATCTCCAGGCCCCTGCGGAAGAGGGCATGGTCGTCCACCACAAGGACCCGGATCGGCTCTTTGCGGGACTCCCCGCTGTCCGATTCCGATCCCTCGGGGATGGCCGCGCCATCGGACTCCCGCCCGCTGTGCACCGGCCCGAAGCTGTCCGCCATCGTTCCTCCCCCTGAAGGCCGTGGCCTGAATTCGTGTTCGGTCCTTCAACCTCTGCTCTTGGAGCAGAGGTTGGCGTGCACGCCATGATTTCATGCCCGGGCGACGACGAGGTGATCCCGCGGTAGCACGGGGGTGCCCCTGGGGGCGCAAGGGGCGCTCCAGGGGCACCGTGACGGACAGATATGGGTGTGGTCCTGCGGCTGTGGGTCAGCCGCCGAGGGCACCACCGGCGCCGCCACCCTCGGCGAGCGGGTCGCTCTCCAGATGGATGACGCCGTAGTCGTACGCGTGCCGCCGGTAGACGACACTCGGCTGCTTCGTGTCGGAGTCGACGAACAGATAGAAGTCGTGACCGACGAGCTCCATCTCGTAGAGCGCCTGGTCGAGGGTCATCGGGGCGGCCCTGTGCGTCTTCTCCCGGACCACCAGGGGGCCTTCGCCCTGCACTTCGATCGAGCCCATCATCGTGGTGGGCACTGCACCGGTCTCGTCGGTGACCAGCTGGCCGTTCCCGTTGAGCTGGGCCACGCCCGGCACCACGTCGCCCACCTCGGCCGCGGACAGCCTGCCGTTGCCTCGGCGCGTGTACCTCTTGTCGTGCTGCTTGCGCAGTCGCGCCTCGAGCTTGCCGTGGGCGAGGTCGAGCGCTGCGTACGGGTCGCCTGCCGCCGCTTCTGCCCGGATGACCGGGCCTCGGGAATGGACGGTGATCTCCACACGGTCGGACCGGTCGGCCTGCCGCGGGTTGTGCTCCTTGGACACCTCGACGTCGAGGCTGATCACCTTGCCGTCGAGCTTCTGGATCTTCTCCAGCTTCAGCTTCTCGGCCACGTGCTTGCGGAACCGCTCGGGCACCTCGGTCTTGCGGCCCTTGACGACGATGTCCACGCAGAACTCCGTTCCCGGATCACTCAGATCGGCTCCTAGGCCGCTGAGCTTCTCCCTTTGCACCAGACTCCGGTGAATGCCGGAGCCTCGGACTTGGCGACGTTCACCTCCTCCTCCCCAGCCGGGGAGATCCCCACCCCACCAATCTGAGGTTAATTCGCCCTGAACTCCTGTCCTGTAGGCGCACCCGTGCATTCGGTGAGGCGTAGCATTCGCCACTCCTCACAACCGAACATAGCTCGTTCGGTCGGGTGTCGGCACCCGCTGCAGCCACATACCTCCGTACGGGTGTTTTCACCTCTCATCACCTGCAACGATGCAACTCGCCAGTCGGTTCCGGTTTATATCGAACGACGATGGCGAACAAGCGACCACCGCGGCCGCGGGCCGTACGAATCGGCTCTCCGATCCGCCTCCGCCCGCGCCCGAGCCCGCGCCCCATCCCGAGCCCGAGATGAACGGCGGGTGGACGGCACCGAGTGCCCTTGCCGCCTCCGCCAACGAGGCGCCTGTCGTCATCAGATCGTCCACCAGCACCACCCGGCCTCGCTCGACGAGCCGCGCGCCGCCCCCCACGACCTCCAGCGCCCCGGCCAGGTTGGCGAACCGCGCGTGGGCGGTGAGCCCCGACTGGTCCGCGACACCGCGGCGCTGTCGCAGCACGGGAATCACCCGAGCGGCCCGCCCCCGACGGCGCAACCGGCCTGCGGCGGCCAGCGCGATGCGCCGGGTGGGATCGTGTCCACGCGCCCGCACCGAGCGAGGGGAGGAGGGCACGGGTACGAGGAGAAGGGGGAGGGCCCCCGGGCCGTCACAGTGCCCGACAGCGGCTTCCACGGCGCCCGCGAGCGCGGACCCGAGGGGCCCGGCCAGGGAGAGCACGCCCCGTTCCTTGTGGGCGAGCAGCACGGAACGCACGGCGTCGGCGTACGGCGCGGCGGCATGCACCCTCGGCAGCCCGGCCGGCTCGGGGAGCGGACGGACCCGGCGCGGCCCCCGGTCGGTCAGCTCCGCCCGGCAGGACGGGCACAACTCCGTACGGGGCCTGCCGCAGCCTCCGCAGGCGACCGGCAGCACCAGTCCGGCGATCTCGCGCCACCACCCCCGCATGGCTCCACTGTCCTCCTGCCGGACCCGCCCGGCCACCCCTGTGGACAGCGGTCCCGGCTCCCTGTGGACAAAGGGAGGCCGGGACGGCACGGAGCGGCTTCCCCCGGGATCACCCGGGCGGGTGGCTACCCCGGGTAGACCGGTGAGGAGCCCGCGATCTTGACCAGCCGCTGCCAGTTCGCGCCCGGCACGAGCCGCACGATGCCGTCGTTGCCGGAGTCGGCCACCACCGGGGCCTTGTCGTCGTTCGGCGCGGCCACCGCCGTCACCCCGTTGAGCCCCGGCAGCACCGAGGTCGCCGAGGTCGCCCCGTCCGTCTGGACGTAGCGGACCTGCTGGACCCCGCCGGCCTCCTTGCCGACCACGACGAGCCTGCTCGGACCGGCCCAGGACACGGCCGTCACGGCCTCCATGCGCGGCGCGACCGGCTGCAGGTCCGCGACCGACACGGTCGCCCCCGTCCCGTCGGCATCGCGCTCCACGCGCCCGATCTTCAGCGCGGTGCTGCCGTCCTTCTCCTTCAGGACGAGGGCCATCCGCACACCGTCCGCCGAGACGCGCAGCGACTCGACGCGCGCACCGTCCGTCAGCCAGGGAGCCCGTACCTCCACGGGCGTGCCCTCGCCGTCCGGCACCATCCACAGCCGCGGCCTCACGGGGTTGCGGTCCGCGACCCACAGATCCCCTCGGCCGTCCCAGCTCGGCGCGGACAGCCGGTCCTCGGGCCGTGCCGCGGTACTGGTCACCAGCGCCGGGCGCAGCTCCTGGTCGGAGAGGATCGACGCCACGCGCAGCTCGCGCCCGTCCTTGCCGACCCCTGCCGCGCGGCTCTCGTCCCGGTCGACCGCGACCGACCGCAGGGGCGTCGCGCCCTTGCCGAACGGCCCCGGCGTCACGTCCGCCTCCGCGTCCTCCTTGCCGCCCACCGGCAGCGTCTTCAGCGAGCCCTGCTCGTCGACGAAGAACGGGTTCTCCGCCAGGCCCGAGTCGCGCACCGGCGCGAACTCCTCGGCCTGCGCCTTGGAGAGGACGCACAGCCGCCCGCCGTCGGACCCCCGCTGCAGCTCCACCTGCTCGACCCGTACGGACGTCAGATCACCGAGCGTGAAGAGAAGCTGAGCCGCCATCCGCCGGCACACCTCCCCGCCCACCCGGTCGGCCTTGGCGTTGAGCGGCACCTTCAGCGTGGACTGGTCGTCCGTCGCGAGGGTGGTGACACCCTCCTTCAGCTCCGTACCGGAGGGGAAACGTGAATCGACGGCCGGCTTGAGCCAGTTCGTCGGCCCCTCCAGGAGCGCCTTCACGGTCTGGGTCACCGGATCCATCCGGGTCACCGGGTCCTGCCGCTGCCGGATGTACACCGGGTCGGCGACGACCCAGTCCTCCCCCGAAGCGAAGTAGTACGTGTTGACGGAGCGGTAGTTGCGCTGGAAGTCGGCCTCGCTGAGCACGAGCCCGGACGGCAGGTGGTCGATGCGCCACTCCCTGCCCTTGCCGTCCGCGGCGGGCTGCTGCACGACGTGGATGAAGTCCTTGTACTCGGCCGGCTTCCTCGGCTGGTAGGCGTGCCGGGCGTCCACGGTCGCGATCTGCCGGCCCCGGATCGGATAGGACCGGCCCTCGTTCTCCGCGTCGGCGAGCCGGTCCGCCTGCTCACGGTCCGGCGCGGTCGTCAGCACGGTGATGCTCTGCTCCGGCTTCCAGGCCCGTGCCGCCTGCTTCGTCAGATACTTCTTGGCCGTGGCGAAACCCGGATCGTCACTGGTCATCGCCTCCAGGAAGCCGTCGACGATCTCGTCGGGCTGCGCGTTCTCCCGCGGCTGCACGGCGTAGACCCGGACCTGCGAGTCGCCCGGGTTGGACGCCCTCACCTGCTGTACCTCCCCGCTGTCGGGCATCGTCGCGCAGCCGGCCACCAGCAGCCCGCCGCACGCCAGCATCAGGCTCGTCCGCACCGGGCGGGCGGACGAGCGCGCGGCAGCGGCCGCCCCGCTGTCGACGGCCGCCTTCCGCTCTCCTCGGAAGTCAGCGCCCACGTGTCCCGTCCTCCCCCTCGGCGTGCGTCGACGCCCTCGCCTCGCTGCTGTCCGCCTCGGTCGTCGCCCGGGCGACGACCCGGGCACCACTGCCCGGCAACGCCGTCGGATCCGCCGTGGCCCGCGGCACCTGCGGCATCCGCGGCGGTACGGGCAGGGCGGGGCGGTCCCCCGCGGGCTGCGCCGGCAGTGCCACCTGGCGCCGGTCGCCCTGCCCCGGCCGTCCCTCGGTCCGCCCCTGGGCAGGGGTCCGGACCTGAGCCTGTTCACGGTTGCGCCGCGAGTCCTCCGGCTCCAGGGGTATCGGGGATCCGCGCAGCGGCTCGTCCGCCGTGCGCGGCAGGGTGAGCCGGAACTGCGAGCCGCCACCGGGCTCGCCCCAGGCCTGGAGCCAGCCGCCGTGCAGCCGCGCGTCCTCCACCGCGATCGACAGGCCGAGGCCCGTCCCGCCGGTGGTGCGCGCGCGTGCGGGGTCCGCCCGCCAGAACCGGTTGAACACCCGGGTCGCCTCGCCGGGCTTGAGTCCCACCCCGTAGTCCCGCACGGCCACCGCGACGGCCCCGCCGGCCGCGGCCAGCTTGACGATCACGTCCCGGCCCTCGCCGTGCTCGACCGCGTTGACCACCAGGTTGCGCAGCACCCGCTCGACCCGCCGGGCGTCGGCCTCGGCCACGACCGGCTGCTCGTCGCCGACGACGACGATCCGGCCGCCCTTGCGCTCGGCGAGCGGCTCGGCACCGCCGATCACCCGCCGCACCACCTGGCGCAGGTCTATCGGCTCGGCCTCCAGGGCCGCCGCCCCCGCGTCGAAGCGGCTGATCTCCAGCAGGTCGGCGAGCAGCGACTCGAAACGGTCCAGCTGGTCGCCGAGGAGCTCGGCGGAGCGCGCGGTGACGGGATCGAAGTCCACGCGGGCCTCGTGGATGACGTCGGCCGCCATCCGGACCGTCGTCAGCGGCGTACGCAGCTCGTGCGACACGTCCGAGACGAACCGCCGCTGCATCCGCGACAGCTCTTCCAGCTGCTGGATCTTGAGCTGAAGGTTCTGCGCCATCTTGTTGAAGGCCTCACCGAGCCGGGCGATGTCGTCCTCGCCGGTGACCTTCATCCGCTCCTGCAGACGGCCTGCGGAGAGCCGCTCGGCCACCCCGGCGGCCATCCGCACGGGGGTGACGACCTGGCGGACCACGAGCCAGGCGATGGCTCCGAGCAGAACCACCACGAAGAGCCCGGCGGTCGCCAGGGTGCCCTTGACCAGGGTCAGGGAGTCCTCCTCCTGCGCCAGCGGGAAGAGGTAGTACAGCTCGTACTGGGTGCCCTCGGCATCGTTGAGCCGCTTGCCGATCACCAGCGCGGACTCGGCTTCCTTGCCGTTGGTGTAATGGATCCGCGTGTACTTCTGGAACGTGCCCGTGCTCTGCGCGACGGAGTACCGCAGGTCGCCGGGGATGCTGGTGTCCGGGTCGACCTCACCGGAGGCACGCGCGCCACGGCTCGCGGGCCCGTCGGAGTCCTCCATGGAGAGCGCGACCACGTTGAACGCGCTCTGACCACCACTGGCGAGCTGCTCGACCAGCGTGGAACGCCAGGTGAGCGAGGAACCCGCGCGCCCGCCCTCCTGCCCGCCCGGCCCGGACGGCGTGGTCGCCGCCTTGTCCTGGGCGGCGGAGAACCCACCGGCGGCCTGGCTCTGCGCGGCCCTCTCCTTGGCGTCGAGGAGGCCGTTACGCACCTGGCCGATGACGACCAGGCCGAGCAGCAGCACGACACCCAGCGACATCAGCAGGGTGCCCGCGACGACGCGGAGCTGGATGTTCCGCCGCCACAGCCGTACGGCGGGGAGCAGCGGACGCCGCACCCAGCGGGCGAGGAGCCGGAGTGCCGATCCACCCGGCGTACGGCTGTGAAGCAGACGGCCGAATCGCGAGCCCCCCCGTCCCGGTCCGGCAGCCCGCCCCGACCGGACTCCCGGGTCCCCGGGCTTCGGAGCAGTACTGCCTACGCTCATGTCAGCTCGGCCCCGCCTTGTACCCGACACCGCGGACGGTCACCACGATCTCCGGCCGCTCCGGATCCTTCTCGACCTTCGAGCGCAGCCGCTGGACGTGCACGTTCACCAGCCGGGTGTCGGCCGCGTGCCGGTAGCCCCAGACCTGCTCGAGCAGGACCTCACGGGTGAACACCTGCCACGGCTTACGGGCCAGGGCGACAAGCAGGTCGAACTCGAGCGGCGTGAGGGCGATGGACTGCCCGTCCCGCTTCACCGAGTGCCCGGCCACGTCGATGACCAGGTCGCCGATGGCGAGCTGCTCGGGCGCGGGCTCCTCCGACCTCCGCAGCCGCGCCCGGATACGGGCGACGAGCTCCTTCGGCTTGAACGGCTTGACGATGTAGTCGTCGGCCCCGGACTCGAGACCCACCACCACGTCGACGGTGTCGCTCTTGGCGGTCAGCATGACGATGGGCACGCCGGACTCGGCCCTGATGAGCCGGCACACCTCGATGCCGTCCCTGCCGGGCAGCATCAGGTCCAGCAGCACCAGGTCCGGCTTGGCCTCGCGGAATGCGGCGAGTGCCTTGTCGCCGTCCGCGACGAACGACGGCTCGAACCCTTCACCCCGCAGCACGATGCCAAGCATCTCGGCCAGTGCGGTGTCGTCGTCGACGACGAGAACGCGTCCCTTCATATCGACATCATCCCATTTCCGTATCAGTCTCAAGGCGGCTGGTGAGATACCTCACTGACCAGCGGCAACGTCCGTGATCGTCCACCGCCGGCCGCCCCTGTGCGTGGGCGCTGATGTCGGACATGGACCCGTAGCCCCCGTCGGCCGCCCTGAACCGTACCCCGAGCACGCACCCCTGGCCCATGACCGAACCCGGCCCCATCCCCTCACCGCCGGCGAAGCCCGGGTTCCACGTACGGTTTGTGGCACTGATCGGGCATCCGCCCCTTCTGCGCCCCGGCCCTCCGAGAACCAAGGTCAGAAGGTGGTACCGGCCCCGGCCCACCGGCGGGCCCCTCGTGGCACGATGGCTCACGGCCCGCCACCCCGCACGGGGGTCGGCCACTGAGACCGCGCCTGCTCTCCGAGCCGGCCCCGCGACCATTCCTCGAGGTGGACGACCGTGAACGACACTCCGGGCTGGACCTCGCCCGGATCTGCTCCCTCCGACGGCCAGGACGGTTCCGGGGTCCCCCGGCCCACGACGCCCGGTGACGCGAACGGCTCCGCCCCCCAGTGGTCCAAGGACCAGCCGCCCGCCGGTCAGTGGTCCCCGCCGACCGCCCCCATCCCGGGACAGGGCCAGGCGCCCGCCCCCGGACCGGGCCAGAACTGGGGCGGACGCCCGCCCTACGGGAACTGGGGCAAGCCGCCGGCCGCCAAGCCCGGAGTGATCCCCCTGCGCCCCCTGGGCATGGGCGAGATCCTCGACGGCGCGGTGTCGACGATGCGCACCTACTGGCGCACGGTCCTGGCCATCACGGTCACCGTCGCGGTGATCTCTCAGGTCGCCGACATCCTCGCCCAGCGCTTCCTCGTCCCGACACCGCCCGAGATCAACCCGGACGCGAGCCCGAGCGAGGCCATGGACCAGCTCGGCGACACCCTGCAGACGAGCGTCATCGACTCCATCCCGGCGATCCTCATCCTCCTGATGGCCACCCTCGTGAGCGCGGCCCTGCTCACGGTGGTCATCAGCCGCGCCGTCCTCGGCCGGCCGGTCTCCATCGGTGCCGCCTGGCGGGAAGCCCGCCCCCGCCTGCTCCAGCTGCTCGGCCTGACCCTGCTGCTGCCCCTGATCGGCGCGGCCGTCATGCTCGTCGCGATGCTCCCCGGCATCTTGCTCGGTGATGCGGCCGGCGGCGCGCTCGTCGCCCTCGGAGCGCTCGGCGGCCTGGTGGCGGTCGTCTGGCTGATGGTCCGCTTCAGCCTGGCCTCCCCGGCCCTGATGCTGGAGCGGCAGGGCATCGTCTCCTCCCTGAAGCGCTCGGCGAAGCTCGTCCAGGGCTCCTGGTGGCGCATCTTCGGCATCACACTGCTCACGCAGCTGCTGCTCTTCATCATGGCGTTGATCATCGCGATCCCGTTCGCGATCATCGGGATCGCCGCCGACGGCCAGGGCTTCAGCGGCCTGGTCTCCGGCTCCACCCCCGAGTTCGGCTGGACGTTCCTGATCGTCACCGGCATCGGCGGCGTCATCACCAACGCGATCGCGTACCCGATCTCGGCCGGGGTGACCGTCCTCCTCTACATCGACCAGCGCATCCGTCGCGAGGCCCTGGACCTCGAACTCGCCCGCGCCGCCGGTGTCCCCGGCTACGGACCCGCCCCCGGCGACCCCGCCACCGGAGGCTGACGGGGTGATCCACACGGGGGGCATGACCACGGCGCGCCTGCCGCAACGCGGCGCCGACGACGTACCGGTGGACGTACCCCGCGTCCCCGCCCGGGAGGCGGCTGAGCGGGAACTGTCCAAGCCGATGTACCACGAGAACGATCCGAGCCTGCTCGAACGCGGCCTCGACCGCTTCCTGAAGTGGGTCGGCGGGCTTTTCGACGCCGCCTCGGGGGCAACCCCGGGCGGCCTGCCCGGACTTCTCGCGATCGTCGTGGTCGTGCTCGCCCTGGTCGGTGCGCTCTGGTGGCGGCTCGGCACCCCGCAGCCCGGCTCCTCCACAGGCGACTCCCTCTTCGACGACGGCCCCCGCACCGCCGACGAGCACCGGGCGACCGCCGCCCGGCACGCCGCCGCCGGCCGCTGGAACCAGGCGCTCCAGGAACGGATGCGGGCGATCGTCCGCTCCCTCGAGGAGCGCACCCTCCTCGACCCCCGCCCCGGCCGCACGGCCGACGAGGCGGCCGCAGAGGCGGCACGCAGTCTGCCCTCGCACACGGACGAACTCCGCGCAGCGGCCCGCTCCTTCGACGACGTCACATACGGTGGCCGCACCGCCGACGAACCCGCGTACCGTCGCGTCGAGGAACTCGACACCGCCCTGGAGCGGACCAGACCGACACTCGACACCGCCGCCGCGGGAGCCTCCGAATGAGTCGGCCGCGCACGAGCGCCACCTCGACCTCGCTCGCCCCCCGCCAGATCTGGCGCCGAGCCCGCGTCGTCCTCCTCATCCTCGGACTGGTCGTCATCGGCGGCGTGATCCTCGCGGCCGTGCGCTCCACCGACCACCACGGCCACCTCGATCCCCGCTCCGCCGACCCCAACGGCAGCCGCGCAGTCGCCGAGATCCTCAAGGCTCAGGGCGTCACCGTCCACGTGGCCACGACCCTCGACGAGGTCACCGCCGCCACCGGGGGCGACGGCGACAGCACCCTCCTGGTCACCACACCGGACCTGCTGACCGCCCCTCAACAGTCCGCCCTGCGCCAGGCGATGGACGCCTCCGACGGCCGCACCGTCCTCGTCGGCGCCGGCCACCCCTCGCTCGACACCCTGGCCCCCGGCGTCACCGCCGCCACCAGCACCTCGGTGACGAACCGCGAACCCGCCTGCGCCCTCCCCGCCGCCGTCAGCGCCGGCCCCGTGGACATCGGCGGCGAGCGATACACCACGGAGGGCACCCGAGCGACCGGCTGCTACCCGGGAGACGGTCTGCCCACCCTGGTCGTCCTCCCGACCTCTGGAGGCGGCGACACCGTCCTCCTCGGCTCCCCCGACATCTTCTTCAACGAGCGTCTCGACAAGCAGGGCAACGCCTCGCTCGCTCTGCAACTCCTCGGCTCCCGCCCTCATCTCGTCTGGTACCTCCCTTCGCTCTCCGATGCTTCCGCCACCGAGGGCGAGACCCCCGAGAGCACCACCGACGGCTTCCTCGCACTCGTCCCCTCGGGATGGCTGTGGGGCACGTTCCAACTGGCCCTCGCCGCCGTCCTCGCCGCCGTCTGGCGAGGCCGACGTCTGGGCCCGCTGGTCACCGAGCCCCTCCCGGTGGCCGTCCGCGCCTCCGAAGCCACGGAGGGCCGTGCCCGCCTCTACCGCAAGGGCAACGCACGCGACCGCGCCGCCACCGTCCTGCGCACCGCGACCCGCACCCGGATCGCCCCTCTTCTCGGCGTCGCCTCCCAGGACGCCCACGCGCCCGAGACCATGCTCCCCGCGCTCTCGGCCCGGCTCTCCGGAACCACCGCAGACCCCGGGGACCTTCTCTTCGGCCCGGCTCCCGCCGACGACGCCGCTCTCATCCGCCTGGCTGACCAACTCGACGCCCTCGAACGAGAGGTACGCACCTCATGAGCGCCCCGACCCCCGAGACCGCCACGAACTCGGACAGCGCCCGCGCCTCCCTGGAGGCCCTGCGCACCGAGATCGCGAAGGCGGTGGTCGGCCAGGACCCCGCCGTCACCGGACTCGTCGTCGCCCTGCTCTGCCGGGGTCACGTCCTCCTCGAAGGCGTCCCCGGCGTCGCCAAGACGCTACTGGTCCGCGCGCTCGCGGCCACGCTCGAACTCGACACCAAGCGCGTCCAGTTCACCCCCGATCTGATGCCGAGCGACGTCACGGGCTCCCTCGTCTACGACGCCCGCACCGCGGAGTTCTCCTTCCAGCCAGGACCGGTCTTCACCAACCTGCTCCTCGCCGACGAGATCAACCGCACGCCTCCCAAGACCCAGTCCTCCCTTCTTGAGGCGATGGAGGAACGCCAGGTCACCGTCGACGGAACTCCCCGTCCCCTGCCCGACCCGTTCCTCGTCGCTGCCACCCAGAATCCCGTCGAGTACGAGGGCACCTATCCACTCCCCGAGGCCCAACTCGACCGCTTTCTACTCAAGCTGACGGTCCCGCTGCCGTCCCGTACGGACGAGATCGACGTCCTGACCCGGCACGCGAACGGCTTCGATCCCCGCGACCTCAAGGCCGCCGGAGTCCGCCCGGTCGCCGGCCCCGCAGAACTCGAAGCCGCCCGCGATGCCGTCGCCAAGACCTCGGTCTCACCCGAGATCGCCGGCTACGTCGTCGATATCTGTCGTGCCACGCGTGATTCCCCCTCGCTCACCCTCGGTGTCTCCCCCCGAGGCGCCACCGCCCTGCTCTCGACCGCTCGCGCCTGGGCCTGGCTCACCGGCCGGGACTATGTCACCCCGGACGACGTCAAGGCCCTGGCGCTCCCCACACTCCGCCACCGCGTCCAACTGCGCCCCGAGGCCGCGATGGAGGGCGTCACCGCCGATTCCGTCATCAACTCGATCCTCGCCCACGTCCCCGTCCCCCGCTGAGAACGGCGCCCCATGGCCCTCACCGGACGAACCGCGCTGCTCGCCGCCCTCGGATCGCTCCCCGTGGGCATCTTCGCCCCCAGTTGGACGGGGATGCTCGCGGTGAACGCGCCCCTCTCACTCGCAATTCTGTGCGACTACGTGATGGCCGCGCCAGTGCGTAAGCTCCAGTTCACCCGAAGCGGTGACACAACCGTTCGACTGGGTGACAGAGCCGACGTACAGCTCACCGTGACCAACCCGTCCCCCCGGCGCCTCCGCGCCCATCTCCGTGACGCCTGGCCGCCCAGCAGCTGGCTCCCCGGGACCGAACGGGCCGCTTCCCGGACACGGTTGACCGTCCCAGCGGGCGAACGCCGGGCCATCACCACAGCGCTCCGTCCCACGCGCCGAGGCGACCGCCACGCCGCACGCGTCACCGTCCGCTCGTACGGCCCCCTCGGCCTGGCCGCCCGCCAGGGCAACCACACCGTGCCGTGGACTGTCCGTGTTCTGCCGCCGTTCACCAGCCGCAAGCACCTGCCCTCCCGGCTGGCCCGCCTCCGCGAACTCGACGGTCGGACCAGTGTCCTCACCCGCGGCGAGGGCACGGAGTTCGACAGCCTCCGCGAGTACGTTCCGGGCGACGACACCCGCTCCATCGACTGGCGGGCCACCGCACGCCAGACCGCCGTCGCCGTCCGCACCTGGCGTCCCGAGCGCGACCGTCACATCCTGATCGTCCTCGACACCGGTCGCACGTCGGCCGGCCGCGTCGGAGACGTACCCCGTCTCGACGCCGCGATGGACGCAGCCCTTCTCCTCACGGCCCTCGCCTCACGCGCAGGAGACCGGGTCGACCTCCTGGCCTACGACCGCCACCTCCGCGCCCAGGTACAGGGCCGCTCCGCAGCCGACGTCCTGCCAGCCGTGGTCAACGCCCTGGCTCCGGTCGAGCCCGAACTCGTGGAGACGGACGCCCGCGGTCTCGCGGCCACCGCCCTGGCCCGAGCCCCGCGCCGCTCACTCCTCGTCCTGCTCACCAGTCTCGACGCCGCCCCGATCGAGGAGGGCCTTCTCCCGGTCCTCCCGCAGCTCACCCAGCGCCACACCGTGCTCGTAGCCTCCGTCGCCGACCCGCACACCGACCGCATGGCCGCCAACCGCGGCACGATCGACGCCGTGTACGAGGCGGCCGCCGCCACTCAGGCTCAGACCCAGCGCCACCGCGCCGCGGACCAGATCCGCCGCCACGGCGTCACGGTCGTCGACGCCACCCCGGAGAACCTCGCCCCGGCTCTGGCGGACGCGTATCTCGCCCTCAAGGCAGCCGGCCGCCTGTAGTGCAATCGAACGGTGGCCGGCGTGGAGAACACTCCACAGAACCGGCCACCGATCCGATCACTGGATCAACGGAACACGACAGAGGCCTCCCCGGCCGCGGCGCTGAAGGAGCCCGGGCAGAGGAAGGAACCCGAGACCTTGCGGGCCGTGAACGGCGTGTTCAGATACTTCCTGGTCGCCCCGTCACGATTCCAGACGATGTTCGTCGCCTTGTAGCGACAGGAGACGAACGACTGTTTCCCGGTGATGTCGATGGCGTCGGTCGTCGCGGTACCGGCGACATCGTCAAAAGTGAAGGCCGGGTTGTTGTTGAGCGAGGCGGTGATGCCCCCGCCGCAGGACAGATTGCCGCCCGGCTTGTTGATCGTGGCCCGGTCGACCGTGAGCGCGCTCGGCGGGTTCGCGCTGCTGCTGGCGTTCGTCCAGCTACAGGTGTTCCCCGAGACGACGATCACGCCGTCGACCTTGAGTTCCGCGGTGGTGTCGGCATACGCCGTCGTGGATGCACCGATGCCGGCCGCGATCACCAGTGCGGCCAATCCACTCAGTGTGGGGGTGTACTTCATGTCGCTCCTCCTTGCCACTGCGTTGTGGGTGGGGGGAACCCGGGCCGCCTGACGGATCAGCCCGGGTTCGGAGTGCGCCACGAAGGGTGACACAACGATCGTGAGATGTCATGACCCGGTCAATTCTTGGCCAAAAGTAGCCGATCGAAAAAATGCCTCAACCCCCGGACCAGGTCCAGGGGTTGAGGCTAAAAATTGTTCGGCGGCGTCCTACTCTCCCACAGGGTCCCCCCTGCAGTACCATCGGCGCTGAAAGGCTTAGCTTCCGGGTTCGGAATGTAACCGGGCGTTTCCCTAACGCTATGACCACCGAAACACTATGAAGTTGAACCGCCGCGCCCCGACCAAATAGGGGGGCGTGTTCGTTACTTCAGAACTAACACAGTGGACGCGAGCAACTGAGGACAAGCCCTCGGCCTATTAGTACCGGTCAGCTCCACCCATTACTGGGCTTCCACATCCGGCCTATCAACCCAGTCGTCTACTGGGAGCCT
>NZ_JBHUYJ010000007.1:43049-145859 GCF_042668715.1 Streptomyces sp. NPDC057271 | reverse complement strand
TCCAGGCCCTGGAGAAGGACATCCGCGACTGGATCGCCACGTGGAACAGCGACCCGAAACCTTACGTGTGGACCAAGACTGCGGACGAGATCCTTGAACGCCTCGCCAGCTATCTGAACAGAATTCCAGACTCAGAACACTAGGTCGTGTTTTAGATCGGGGTTCCGGTTCACGCCTCGCGCCGTGATGATCATGGTGTGGGGCGTGGGGATCTGATGAGCAGTGGTCGGTGCTGGAGTCGTTGCTGCCTGCGGCGGGTGTGAGCCGCAGGTCCGGGAACCGGCGGCGGTTGGTCAATGGAGTTCGGTGGCGGGTTCGGACGGGTGTTCCGTGGCGTGATCTGCCGCACGAGTACGGGCCTTGGCAGACCGTTTACGGGCTCTTTCGCCGTTGGCAGCGCGAGGGTGTGTGGGCCCGGATTCTCACCCTGTTGCAGGCGAGGGCTGATGCGGCCGGGCTCATCACCTGGGAGGTGAACGTCGACTCCACGGTCTGCAGAGCCCATCAGCATGCTGCTGGTGCCCGCCGGGACGGGGCCGGGCAGAAGGAGCCCCCGGGAGGGGTCGCGACCGAGCCGGAGGACCACGGGCTGGGTCGGTCGCGGGGCGGGTTCTCGACAAAGATCCATCTGGCGTGCGAGCAGGGGCAGAAGCCGTTGTCGTTGCTGGTCACGGCGGGGCAGCGGGGTGACAGTCCGCAGTTCGAGCCGGTCCTCGAAGCGATCCGGGTGCCCAAGGTCGGCGGTGGCCGTCCCAGGCGCAAGCCGCTGCGGGTACGTGGTGACAAGGCGTACTCCTCGCGCGCCAACCGTGCCTACGTGCGCAGACGCGGGATCCGCTGCACCATCGCCGAGCCGGCCGACCAGGTCCGCAACCGCAAGCGCCGTGGCCGCGCCGGTGGCCGACCGCCGGCCTTCGACCGGGAGGACTACAAGGCCCGCCACGCAGTTGAGTGCGGGATCAGCCGCCTCAAGCAGCACCGGGCGGTCGCGACCCGGTATGACAAGCTCGCCGTCCGGTTCGAGGCGACGGTCCAGATAGCGGCGATCCACCAGTGGCTGTGACCAGCGGTCGCCCGCACGGCCATGCCATCCTGATCACGGCATTGGGCAGCACACGCATGGGGAGGGTTCAGTGGCCGCCAGGTACTACTGCGCCGACAGCGAGAACGGCGACCACGTCGACGACCCGTCCGAGGACGCCCTGTTCATGCTGATCGGCGACCTCAACGACTTCGACAACACCTTCGTCGTCATCCAGCCCGACCAAGACGACCCCGCCTGGTTCGCCTCAGTCGCCGTCCTGGACGAGGGCGGATACGAGATCGTCCGCCGCGACACCACCCGCCGCGAACACGACGTGACCGTCGAGACCAGCAACGACCGCATCGCGGGCGACCTCACCAAGTGGCTGGCCGCCCGCGCTTCCTAAAACACGGCCTAGACAGGCACCGATGCCTCCGATGCTCCGAGCCAATGGCCTGGGTCGGCCACGACTTCGCAGCACCACGACGTCGGGATGCCAAGGCATGGACCGTCGTAGCTGCGGTCCTGAATGCCGGATTGCGCTACGAGGGCCGGGCACCCTGTGGCTGCGGAAAGGAACCCAAGTTCCGCCCCCGCACCCGAGCCCAACGAGCACGCGGCGGCCAGGAGCTTGCCCTGTGGCTATGACGACTTCTTGGGGAGTGGTCGCAGCGCGTTATGCGGATGTTCGATTGACACTCCCTCAGGTGACTGCCGGCCGCTGCTGCGGTTGGTTGTGGACGGTGATGGTGCTGGTCATGCAGACCGATGCACCGTTCTGGGACTCGCTGGGTTCGCCGAGATCGACGAGGTGGATGTCGAGGCCGTCACGTCCGCGTTCGGCACGGTCGGGTGGTGGCGAGAGGCCACGCGGCCGGGGCTGCATGTCCGGACTGCAGCCGTTCTCGGACCGGGTCCACGACCGTTACCAGCGCAGGCTGGAGACCCTTCCGCTCGCTGATCAGGGCTTTGTGATCCGGTTGGTGGTCCGGCGCTTCATCCGCGGGTCGGCGGGCTGCCCGCGCCGGACGTTCGCCGAGCCGTTCTGGCCGGGGACGCTGCCCGGCGGGCTCGCTTTCGAGGCCAAGTTCGACGCTTCTCCGGACCCTGTGGGAGTGCCACATTCGGATGCCCGATAGAGGGCTCCCGCGGGTCCCTGGAGCTCAGCCCGTTCACGGTGTCGAGAACGGGCCGCCGGCTCCTTCATCGGTTTACCGGTGGCCTCAAAGGGCCGTGCAACGCAGAGGGAGAACCGCCATGACGCTCCAGCGGATGGACGACGTCGGCATCGTCGTCGAAGACCTGGATGCCGCCGTCACCTTCTTCACCGAACTGGGTATGGAGGTCGAAGGCAAGGCGCAGATCGAGGGCCTCTTCGCGGACCAGGCCGTCGGACTCGGCGGAGTCCGCAGCGACATCGCGATGATGCGGACCCCGGACGGCCACGGCAAGCTGGAGCTCGCGCAGTACCACACCCCCGCGGCGATCAGCGACGGAACGCACAACCCGCCGCCGAACACGCTGGGCCTGCACCGTGTCATGTTCGCCGTCGACGACATCGACGACACCCCGCCCGCCTACGCCCCCAGGCGCCGAACTAATCGGCGAGGTAGCGCAGTACAAGAACATCTACCGCTTCTGCTACCTCCGAGGCCTCTCCGGCATCATCCTAGCCCTGGCCGAACGGATCAGCTAGCGGCGGCCGAAGATCGGCAGACCCTGCTGCTGGCCGACGCCCTGGGCATCGAGCCGGCCGAGCTGCGGCGCGTCATCGGCCGGGCCGGTGAACTCGACGGCCTGCTCCGTCAGGCCGTCGAGGGCCGGTGGAAGCAGTACTCCGCCCCGCTCGCGCGGCTCGTCGGCGCTCCCGAGCACAGCGTGGCGCAGGCGCTGCGCACGCTGCACCAGGAGTACGCCCACTTCAACGAGCGCTACATGGGCCACCTCGTCGCGCGCAGCGACGACGTACGGCTGAAGGAGATCGTCACGGAACGCGCCGGGTGGCTGCACGCCCTGTCGGACCGCTTCCTCCACCTCGTCGGCCCGGACGCCCGCCCCTCGCCATGAGCACCACAGCTTCGCGCGTCCCCCGGCCGCCAGCGTCCGAGCGAGGCGTCCCTGCTGTCGCGTGCGCCCGTTCCCCTCGACCTCGACAACCGTCATGTGCGGTGACGAGCCCGATTGCACGGCTTGGTTGTACTAGGTACTGGTGCCGCGGAGGACCCGGGGGAACACCGACGACGTCTGGACCGTCGCCGCCAACGGCGCTGGCAGCCCCGTCTCCTCCTGGAGGACGGCCTCGCCCCGCCGACACGGCGGCCGGCTGACGCACCACGGAGCGCCACCGGGTCGTCAACCTGATCCCTCGGAAGGCCTTCACCCGGTACGTCGACACCCGACAGCAGATTCCGGACGCCTGAGACCGGGCCATGGGCCCGTACGTCTCGCGCCAGGAGGCGGCAGCCAGGTCGCGACGGCGGGTCGTTCCCGTTGCCTCTCGGCTACGTTCTGCGATCGAACCGCTCGATCGTAACTCTGCGTGAGGAACTTCATGTCCGAACCGAGCGTCGCCGCCTCCCCGGTCACCATCCGGCTCCTCGACGAGTTCGCCGTGCGGCGCGTCGACAGTGCCGTCGCAGTGCCGCCGAGCGGGCAGCGGCTCGTCGCCTATCTCGCACTGCGTACCGGCGCCAGCCGATCGGCGACCGCGGCCGCGCTGTGGCCCGAGGTGCCCGAGGAGAAGTCGCAGGCCAGCCTGCGGACCGCCGTGTGGCGGGTGAACCGGGCGGCACCCGGCCTGGTGGTCACCCGTGGGACGCACGTCGCCCTGGCACCGGACACGGTCGTCGACAACCGGGAGTTCACCGACCGCGTCCGACGGATACTGCGCCCGACCGCCGACGCCCAGCCGCCGCCGGTGGACGACGACGGCTACGCCTGGCTGCTCAGGGGCGGGGAACTGCTCCCGGGGTGGTACGACGAGTGGGTGCTGCTCGAGCAGGAGCACACCCGCCAACTCCGGCTGCACGCGCTGGAGGCGGCAGCCCAGTGCCTGGCCGCACAGGGCAGGCACGCGGGGGCCCTGGAGTTGGCCTTCGAAGCCGTTCGCCTGGAGCCGCTGCGGGAGAGCGCCAGCAGAGCGGTCATCGCCGTGCACGTGTCCGAGGGGAACGCCGTCGACGCGGTACGGCACTACGAGTGGTTCCGCAGACAGCTCGACGCGGAACTTGGGCTGCGGCCTTCCGCGCAGCTCACGGCGCTGGCCCGGGGGCTGGTGGTGCCTCCGCGCGGCCCCGTCGGTGATCGAGCGGTGACGCCGTGGTGACACCTACGGGATAAGCCATGGGCAACAGTCGACCTGGCGGAGGGAAAACAGATGCCGGTGCAATTGGCCCATCCCGGCGTGTACGTGGAAGAGCTGCCCAGCGGCGTACGCACGATCACCGGTGTCCCCACCTCGATCACGGCCTTCGTCGGCCGCGCCCTGCGCGGCCCGCTCCACAGGCCCGTGACCCTGACCTCGTACGCCGACTTCGAGCGCACCTTCGGTGGCCTCTGGTCGGAGAGCCATCTCGGTTATTCCGTACGGGACTTCTTCCAGCAGGGCGGCGGCGTCGCCCTTGTCGTACGGGTCCACGCCGCCGAGGCCAACGACACCGCTGCCGTCAGCCTCGGGACCGGCCAGAAGAAACTGAAGCTCAGCGCGGCCTCGCCCGGCGCCTGGGGGGCAAAGCTGAAGGTCAGCGTGGACGACGACGTCCGGCTGAACGACGACGGCACGAAGGACCCGGCGCTGTTCAACCTGACCGCCCTCGACACGGCGACCGGGGTCAAGGAGGTGTTCCGCAACGTCTCCATCGCGCCCGACGCCGCCCGCCGCGTGGACATCGTGCTCGCGGCCGAATCGCAGCTCGTCAGGGTGGAGGCGCCGCTCCCGACCCAACCGCAGGGCGCCGCCCTGGTGGAGGCTACCGCCACCGGAGGGAAGGACGGCGGGGCGATCGGGGCCGCGGACATCGCCACCGGAGCCAACTTCCAGACGGACAAGAAGGGCATCTACGCCCTGGAGCACGCCGACCTGTTCAACCTGCTCGTCATCCCGCCCTACTCGGGGGCCGGTGAACTGGGCGACCGTGACGTGGACCCCGCAGTCGTCACCGCCGCAATCGCCTACGCCCAGCCGCGGCGTGCGGTCGTCGTGCTCGACCCGCCCCAGAGCTGGACGACCGTGGACCTGGCCAAGAGTGGCACCGACGCGTTCACCAGCAGCAAGAACGCCGCCGTCTACTTCCCCAGGGTCCGCCAGCCGGACCCGCTCCGGGACGGCCAGGTCATGTCCTTCGCCCCGTCCGGAGCCGTCGCCGGTGTGATCGCCAGGACCGACGCCGAGCGGGGCGTCTGGAAGGCTCCGGCCGGGCTCGACGCCACCCTGGCGGGAGTCACCGAGCTGGCCCTGCCGCTGACGGACGGCGAGATCGGGCGGCTCAACCCGGTCGGCGTGAACTGCCTGAGGCTGGCGCCCGGAGCGGGACACGTCGTCTGGGGAGCCCGCACCCGCAACGGCGCGGACCGGGGCGCCTCGGAATGGAAGTACCTGCCGGTGCGCCGCACCGCCCTGTTCATCGAGGAGAGTCTCTTCCGCGGCATCCAGTGGGCGGTCTTCGAACCGAACGACGAGCCCCTGTGGGCCCAGCTCCGCCTGAACATCGGTGCCTTCCTCAACAACCTCTTCCGGCAGGGCGCCTTCCAGGGCAAGACCGCGCGCGAGGCGTACTTCGTCAAATGCGACGCGACGACCACCACCCAGGCCGACATCAACCTCGGCGTCGTCAACATCCTCGTCGGCTTCGCTCCGCTCAAGCCCGCCGAGTTCGTCGTCCTCCGGCTGCAGCAGATCGCCGGCCAGATCACCGCCTAGGAGGCGACCCCATGGCACAGTTCAGCGTCAACGCCCAGCGCTTCGACCCCTACAAGAACTTCAAGTTCCGCGTGAAATGGGACGGTCGCTACGTCGCCGGCGTGAGCAAGGTGAGCGCCCTCAAGCGCACCACCGAGGTCGTCGAGCACCGCGACGGCGCCGACCCGTCCACCGCGCGCAAGTCACCCGGCCGCACGAAGTACGAGGCGATCACCTTCACCCGCGGCGTCACGCACGACGTCGAGTTCGAGCGGTGGGCCAACAAGGTCTGGAACTTCGGCTCCGGGCTCGGCGCGGAGGTCTCCCTCAAGGACTTCCGCAAGGACCTGATCATCGAGCTGTACAACGAGGCGGGCCAGCTGGTCCTCGCGTACAAGGTCTTCCGCGCCTGGGTCTCCGAGTTCCAGTCCCTCCCCGAACTCGACTCCAACGCCAACGCCGTGGCCATCCAGACGCTGAAGCTCGAACACGAGGGCTGGGAACGCGACGTGGACGTGGTCGAGCCGCAAGAGCCGTCGTTCGTCGAGCCGTAGGAGTGAATGTGCGCGCATTGCCCGCGGGAGAGGTACTGCGGCTCTGGGACGAGTGCCGGGACGCGTCCCCCGAGACGCGTGCCCTCGCCCTGGCCACGGCGGCCGACGACGACACCGATTCCGTTCCGCCGGCCGAGCGGCCCATCGGACGCGTCACCGCACTGCTGCTGCGTCTGCGGAACGCACTGGCAGGTCCGCGGATGGCGGCCACGGTCGGCTGCCCGGCATGCCGCGGAACGGTGGAGTTCCAGGCCACGACCGAGGCATTGCTCGCCCTTGAGGACAAGATCGTCGATTCTCCGCCGCCCCTGCTGCACGGAGGGTACGAAATGGTCTGGCGGTGCCTCTCGTACCGGGATCTCCAGGCGGTGGCCGAGCAGCCCGAGGCGGACGACCCGGACCGCGGCGCGCTGCTGCTGCTCGAACGATGCCTGCTGAGCCTGCGTCACGAGGAGCGCACGACGGTGCCGGTCGCCGTCGACCTGCCCGACGCGGTGCGCGCGGCGCTGACCGAGGCCATGTCGTCCGCGGACCCGCTCGCCGACGTACTGGTCGACCTCAAGTGCCCCGACTGCGAGCGCACGTTCACCGCCGACTTCGACGTGGCCTCCTTCGTCTGGGCCGAGGTCGAGTCCAGGGGACTACGACTGCTGCTCGACGTCGACGTACTGGCCCGCTCCTACGGCTGGTCCGAGACCGAGGTGCTCGCGCTGAGCGAACCGCGACGGGCGAGCTACCTCCGCATTGCCACAAGGGAACTGCCATGACCGATCTGCTGCACCGGCTCGCCTCCCGGGCCACCGGACGGCGTCGCCTGCCCGCCACCGTTCCGCTCCTGCCGCCCCGCCCCGCCGCCGAGAGGCCGTCCCGGGAACCCCTCGGGTCCGGCGAGGACGCCACGCCGGAGGAAGTAGGGGACGTGGCCGCGCTCTCGTGGGACGGCGAGGCATCCGGTCGGGGCACCTGGACGGGCCTGCGCCGGGCCGACGGCCTGCCCGTCTCCGTACCCCCGGCCGTGCTGTACGACTCGCCCCCCGTGGTCCACTCCGCCCTCGGGACCCCGCCTCCGCCGGCCCCCGTCGCGGACGCCGTGCGGCGCGAGGCGCCCACCGGTGACGAGCGCTTCGTGGAGAAGGGGGGCGCCGTGCCGCAACGGCGGCCGCTTGCCCCGCCCGTCTCAGCCCCGCCCACGACCACCGTGACCCCGTCGGCCGCCGCACCGGCCATGCTGCCTTCCTCCGCTGACGGCGGCACCTCCCCGGCCCCGCACGGTGGGCCGGAGCCGAGTGAGCGGCGACCTCGCCGCCGCCCCGTGGCCCCAGATCAGGACCCCACGCGGCCGACGCGGCGCGAGGAGGCACGCGGGGTCCCCGTCGCCCGACCCGTGGTGGTCCCCGCCCCGAGCCCGCCGACGGTGGTTCCCCGTCCCGTCGCGCCCCCGTCCGTCGTCGCCACCACGGAGCCGGCACCCGCCGTCACGATCACCATCGGCAGGGTCGAGATCCGCGCCGTCCCTCCGGCGGCGCACGCGCCCGCCCCGCCGGAGCCGGACGGTGTCTCCCGGGGCGGGTCGGGAGCGAGCGTCGGCTCGCTGTCCCTCGGCGACTTCCTCCGCGGTACCGGGGACGCGCGATGAGCGCCGGGCCGCCGCGGGTGCGGATCGTCGTCGACGAGGTCGTTCTGCGCGGCCTGACACCGGCCCAGGCCGGTTCCGTGGTGTCCGGCCTGGAGCGGGCGCTCAGCGCCCTCGCGGCCGGCGCCGACCCCGCCGTTCTCACCGGGCGCACCGTCCCCGTCGTGCGCCCCCGGCTCGCTCGCACCCCCGCGCCGAGCGCCGCCGCGCTCGGGGCGCAGGCCGCGACGGCGATCTGGACGGCCCTGGGAGGTGGACGGTGATCTCGCCCCGTGTCGTCAAGGGGGGCCTCGTCGAAGTGGACGTGACCACCGGTCGCGCCCTGCGGACGATCGCGCTCCAGTACAACCCGGACGCTCTCACCCGCACGGTCGCCGTCCAGGCCGCGGGCGGAGACGCCGGCCAGGCACTGCGGCTGAAGGGCGTCGCCGTCGAGACGCTGCGCCTGGAGGCGGAGATCGACGCGACGGACCGGCTCGAGTTCCCGGCCGAGAATCCGGCCACGGTCGAGTTCGGCATCCACCCGCAGCTCGCCGCCCTGGAACTGCTGGTCAACCCGCGGGCCACCGCCCTCGTGGACAACGACGCCCTGGCCGCCAGGGGCATGCTGGAGGTCCTACCCATGGAAACGCCGCTGACGCTCTTCGTGTGGAGCAGACAGCGCGTCGTACCGGTCCGCGTGACCGAGCTGTCGATCGCCGAGGAGGCCTTCGACACCTCGCTCAACCCGATCCGCGCCAAGGTCACCCTCGGCATGCGCGTGCTGTCCGTCGACGACCTCGGCTTCGGCCACCGCGGCGGAGCGCTGTTCATGGGCCACCTGCGCAACAAGGAGGCGCTGGCCGCCCGCGCCGGTTCGGCCGCCCTGTCCGCACTCGGCCTTGAGGTGATCTGAGATGCCCGACCCGCTCCAGGCACTCCTCGCGGCCGGTGCCGTGCCCACCGTCTCGCTGCCGCCGACCAGCCGCTACGCCGGCGTCGGCGTCACGGCCCACGTCCGCCCGCCCGACCCCGGCGAGGAACCCGCGCCGCCCGTCCCGTACTTCCGCCGCCGGCTGTGTCCGTCTCCGGAGCGCTTCGCGCTGCTCCACGAGTACGCGACCACAGCGGGCGACCGCCGGGATCTGCTCGCGGCCGGACTCCTCGGCGACCCGGAGCTGTGGTGGAGGCTCGCCGACGCCAACGGGGTGATCGACCCGGCCCGGATGACGCTGCCGCCGGGGCGCCGGCTGCGCATCACCCTGGCCGAGGGCGTGCCCGGAGCCGAGGATGCGTGACCTGCCCCCAGGCCCCGTCAGGCTGCAGCTGTTCCTCGGCCCGGCCGTCCCCGTGCCCGCGCCGCGCTTCGTCATCGACGCGCTGACCGGTCTCAAGGTCGAGAGCGGCGCCGGGGACGCGCAGAGCGGATTCGAGCTGAACTTCTCGATCCCCAAGGACTCCCCGGTCCAGGCGTTCTTCCCGGTCACCGTGCCGGTGTTCCGCTGCGTCGTCGCGGTGACGGTGCGCGGCGTCACCGAAGTCCTCGTCGACGGCGTCGTGACCCACCAGGACATGACGGCGGCCGGACCCACGTCGGTGCTCCATGTGAAGGGCAAGGACCTCAGCTGTGTCATGGACCTGGTGCCGTTCGACGGCCTGCCCTACCCGGCAATGTCGCCGGCGGTGCGCGCCCTGACCGTCCTCGCGAAGTACGCGGCACTGGGCTGCGCGCCCGTCGTGATCCCGAGCCTGCTGGAGGACGTGCCCATCCCCGTCGACCGTATCCCCGTCCACCAGGGCACCGACTACGCCTACGTCACGGCCCTCGCCAAGGAGGTCGGCCACGTCTTCTACATCGAACCCGGACCGGTGCCGGGGGTGAGCAAGGCGTACTGGGGACCGGAGATCCGGCTCGGAGCGCCGCAGCCCGCGCTCAACGTCGGTCTCGACGCCGCCCACGACAACGTCGCCACCCTTAACTTCACCTTCGACAAGGAGAAGAGGGAGCTTCCCATCGTCGCGATCCAGGAACGCACGAGCAAGGCCCCGCTGAACCTGCCCATCCCCGACATCGCCCCCATCCGGCCGCCGCTCGGCCTCGTCCCCCCGCTTCCGCCGAAGTTGCACCGCATGACGGACACCGCGAACCTCAGCCCGCTCGCCGCCGTGATGAAGGGCGTCGCCTACGCCGCCCAGCACTCCGACGCCGTGTTCGGCACCGGTACCCTCGACGTCGCGAAGTACGGCCATGTCCTGCGCTCCCGCAGGCTGGTGGGGGTGCGCGGCGCGGGTACCGCCTTCGATGGCCTCTACTACGTCACCCGCGTCACGCACGACATCCGGCGCGGCTCGTACACCCAGACGTTCTCGCTTGCCCGCAACGGAGTCGTCTCGACCGTCCCGGCGGTGCCGGTATGACTCAGACCCAGACCCCTACCGTGACCGGCTACGTCGGCAAGTACCGCGGCACCGTCGTCAACAACGTCGACCCGCTGCAGATGGGCCGGCTCCAGGCCCTCGTCCCCGACGTGTCGCCGAGCGTGTCCTCGTGGGCGATGCCCTGCCTGCCCCTCGCCGGGATCAACACCGGCGTCTTCACCGTGCCGCCCATCGGCTCCGGGGTCTGGATCGAGTACGAGCACGGCGACGCCGACCACCCGATCTGGGTCGGCGGCTACTGGGGCAGCCCGGCCGAGGTCCCCCTGCTGTCCCGCACGGTGCCGCCCGGCGGCATCACCCTGCAGACCACGCTGAAGAACGGGATGGTGATCAGCGACGCGCCGGGGCCGACAGGAGGGATCCTGATCACCACCGCGACCGGGGCCATGATCTCAGTCAGCGACGTCGGCATCGTCATCAGCAACGGCAAGGGCGCGACGATCTCCATGACCGGTCCGACCACCGACATCAACCTCGGCGCGCTGACGGTGGTGTGAACGATGCCAGGACCGATCCTCCACCTCGGCGCCACCGTCCTGTGCACCCACGCCGGACAGGCCACGCCGACCACCCCCTTCCCCCGGGTGACCGTCTCGGGGCAGCCCGTCGTCACCCTCGCCACCCCGTACGTGGTGGCCGGGTGCGGGCTCACCGGCACCCCCACGCCGCCGTGCGTCACCGCCCAGTGGCTCGCCGGCGCCGTACGGGTCCTCGCCGGCGGCACACCCGTAGCGCTGCAGTCCGGCACCTCGATGTGCACCCCCACCGGGACCCCACTCACCCCGCTGGCCGCCCAGACCCGGGCGATCGCCTCATGAGGGAGTCGGCATGACCATCGATCATCCCTACGACATCGGCGGCAGCGGCCGCACGGCGACGACCGATCCGGACGACCACGTGCGCGACATGATCGAGCAGTTGCTGCTCACCTCGCCCGGAGAGCGTGTGATGCGGCCCGACTTCGGGGCAGGGCTCCTGCAACTGGTCTTCGAACCGGGCGGCCCCGAGGCGGCGGCCACCGCGCAGTACCTCGTGCAGAGCGCCCTCGAACGGCACCTGGGCCAGGTCCTGACCGCCGACCGGGTCGAGGTGGAGGCCGTCGACTCCGCCCTGCTGATCACCGTCTCGTACGTGGTGCTGCGCACCCGCACCCCTGCCGTCGCCACCTTCCACATCCCGGACGGCCGCCCGTGACCCGCTTCCCGTGCACCAAGCCGCACCGCCTGCTCGCCCTCCAGCAGGCCGGCGCCCTCAGCGACCTCAACGCAATCGAGTACATCGAGGTCCTCGACACCGCCGCGCCCACGCCGGATCTGCGCCAACGCGTCCTGTACGTCCGCCTCGTACGGCCGGTGCCCACCGGTCTCAGCCGGGGCAACGTCGTCATCGACGGCGGCGAACGCATCCCGGCCGTGACCGTCGACTGGGCCGCGGCGGGCAACCACCCCGACATGCCGCCCGAGCTGGTCGTCGGCATTGAAGAACCCGACCACGTACTCGTCGTCCGCACTGCGGAGCGCGGGGACTTCTCCACCTACCGGCTGCGGCTCGTCGCCGACCCGGCCTCGGACCTGCCGCCCGCCGGCTTCGACTCGCTGCTCGCCGAGGCCGAGTTCGCGTTCAAGGTCGAGTGCCCGAGCGAGTTCGACTGCGCCCCGGCCGACGTGTGCGTGCCCGAGCCGCCCGCGACCCCCGCCATCGACTACCTCGCCAAGGACTACCAGGGATTCCGGCGGCTGATGCTGGACCGGATCTCGCTGCTCGCACCCGAGTGGACAGAGCGCAACCCGGCGGACGTCGGAACGGCCCTCGTGGAGCTCCTCGCCTACGCGGCCGACGAACTGTCCTACCGTCAGGACGCCGTCGCGACCGAGGCCTACCTAGGGACCGCCCGGAGCAGAATCTCGCTGCGGCGGCACGCCCGGCTCGTCGACTACCGCGTCCACGAGGGATGCAACGCCCGCGTCTGGGTGCGGATCGGCGTCAAGCCCGGCACGACGGTGGAGTTGCCCGTGGGCACCCCGCTCCTCACGACTGTGCCGGACGTGCCGGCGCGGGTGAAGCCCGGGTCCGCGGAACTCCAGGCCGCCCTTGCCGGCCGGCCGGTCGTCTTCGAGACCGTCGAAGCGGCCATCCTGCACGCCGATCTGGCCGAGATGCGCTTCCACACGTGGGGCGACCAGGGCTGCTGCCTGCCTACGGGAGCGACATCGGCGACGCTGCGAGGCTCCCATCCACAGCTGAGGGCCGGAGACGTCCTGGTGCTCGCCGAGACCGTGTCGCCGACCACCGGACGGGACGTCGACGCCGACCCGACCCGGCGGTGGGCCGTCCGCCTCGTCGACGTCCGGAAGTCCGAGGACCTGGCGGGCGGACTCTTCGAGAATCCCCCGACCGCCGGCCCGCTGCCGGTGACCGAGATCGCCTGGCACGAGGACGACGCCCTGCCGTTTCCGCTCTGCCTCGGCGTCGTCAAGGGCGCCCTGGAGACAGCGCGCGCCTGGGGCAACATCGTCCTCGCCGACCACGGGCAGTCCGTCCCCGCTCCGGGAGGGATCGGCGAGCCGCTCGGCGAGGTCCCGGGGCCCCGTCTCCACAGGGTGGATCGACCGGGCCAGGGAGGCGTCACCCTGCCGAGCCCGGTACCGGCCCGCTACCGCCCCATGCTCGCCCGGGGCCCGCTCACACACGCCAACGCCCACCCCGCCCCGACCCTGTTCCGGCAGAGCGCCACCCCCGCGCTCCTTGCCGAGCTGACCGCGCTCACCTACGACGAGGAACTGCGGGCACTGCTGGGCGCCCACGGACGGCAGCCGGCGGGCGAGACGGTCACCGTCCGCGGCGCCGACCCCCTCTGGTCGATCAGCGACGGCACGACCGTGCTGCGCATCGCCCTCACAGGGGACGAACTGCTCGTGTCGGAGCGGCCGCTGCCCGCGTCGGCCGTCCCCGCCGCCGAGCCCCGCGTGGCACGGCCGGCCATCGACCTCGTCGGCGACCTGGGCGGAGACCGCCGGGACTGGCAGGTCCGGCCCGACCTGCTGGACAGCACGGCGGCGGCCGTCGACTTCACCGTCGAGGCCGAGCACGATGGGACGGTACGGCTGCGGTTCGGGGACGACGAACACGGGATGCGCCCCAAGGAGGGCACACGGTTCTTCGCCCGGTACCGGGTGGGCAACGGGCGCGCGGGCAACGTGGGCGCGGAGTCGATCACCCACGCGGTGACGGACATCGACGATGTCGAATCCGTGTGCAATCCGCTGCCCGCCGCCGGCGGGACCGACCCCGAGTCCGCGGGGGAGATCCGCCGCGACGCCCCCCAGGCCTTCGCCGCGCAGGAACGCGCGGTCACCGAGGCCGACTGGGCCGAGGTGACGGAACGCGTCGGCGCCGTGCAGCGCGCGGCGGCGACCCTCCGGTGGACAGGCTCCTGGCACAGCGTGTTCGTCACCGCGGACCGGCGGGGCGGCAAGCCCGTCGACGCGGCCTTCGAGCGGGACCTGCGCGTCCGGCTCGAGCGGTACCGGTTGGCCGGGTACGACCTGGAGGTGGACGGTCCCGTGTTCGTACCGCTGGAGATCGGGCTGCGGGTGTGCGTGGAGCGCACCCATCTGCGATCCGACGTCGGGGCGGAGGTGCTCGCCCGGCTCGGCGACTCCACCCTGCCGGGCGGCGGCCGGGGTCTGTTCCACCCGGACCGCCTCACCTTCGGCCGGCCGGTGCACCTATCCACGGTCCTCGCGGAGGTGCACGCCGTGCCCGGCGTGGAGTCCGTGGACGTCCACACCTTCCAGCGGCAGCGCCTCCCGGAGACCAGCGGTCTGGAGAGCGGCGTCCTGGAGATGGGGCGCCTGGAGATCGCCCGCCTGGACAACGACCCGAACTTCCCCGAGCGCGGCATGCTCGACCTCACCCTGGGAGGCGGCCGATGACCGCGACGATCCCCGACGGAACCGATGGAACCGACGGGACCTGCGGCTGCTGCTCGGGCACCTCCGCGCGCACCCCCGGCACCCTCGGCAACCGGCCCGGGCTCACGGAGATCGCCTATCGCAGCGGCGTGCACGGCGACTTCCGGTCGAGCATGGTCACCGCGCTCTCGGACGCGAGCCGGCCCCAGCTGGCCCGACTGCTCACCCGCGACCCGGGCGACCCGACGATCGCCATGATCGACGCCTGGGCCGTCGTCTGCGACGTCCTGACCTTCTACAACGAGCGTCTCGTCAACGAGTCGTACCTGCGCACGGCCACCGAACGCGTCTCGCTGCAGGAACTCGGCCGGCTCGTAGCCTACCGCCTCGGGCCCGGCGTCGCGGCCGAGACCCACCTCGCCTTCTCCCTGGAGAAGCCCCCGCAGGCCGGGCAGCCGACCGGGCTTCCCCCCGACCCCGGACTGATCCCCCCGGCCCCGCCCACGGCCGTCGACCTGGCCAGCGGGCTCAGGGTCCAGAGCGTGCCGGGCCCCGGCGAACGTCCCCAGCTGTTCGAGACGGTGGAGGAGCTCTCCGCGCGCGCCGAGTGGAACGCCCTGCCAGTCGTCCCCACCAAGCCCTACCCGCCCGTCAAGCGCAGCGTCGACGCCTGGTTCGACGGCGACGCGCTCCCCGTCCGGACCGGCGACGCGATCCTCTTCGCGAGCGACGATCTTGCCCACGACAGGTGGGACGTGCGGCTGGTGACGGCCGTCGAGCCGGACCCGCCGCACCGGCGCACGTACGTCCGCTGGGACCGGGGGCTCGGCTCGGACGCCCCCTACAACGAACCGGCGGCCCGGCCGGAGGCCTTCGTGCTGCGCAAGCGGCTGCGGGTGTTCGGCCACAACGCGCCGGTGTGGCGGGCGATGAACGCGGGGTTCCGCCACGGCTATGTGATCGCGGTCGGCGAGGGTCATGAGGACGACAAGGACTGGCCGAAGTTCGATGCGGTGACCGAACTATCCGAGTTCAGGGAGGTCGTCACCGTCGTCGACCTCGACGGATCACAGCCCGACGTCGGGGTCGGGTCCTGGGTGGTGCTGTCCCAGGAGCACGTGGACCAGCACACCTCCTTCTATCGCGAACTCTTCAAGGTGGTGGACCGGACCGAGTTCTCCCGGGCGGAGTTCGCCGTGTCGGGCACCGTTACCCGACTGACCCTCAAGGGCGAACAGCGCGCCTCGGGCGGGACCCACGCCGACGGGTACCAGTTCAAGACACCGCGTGATGTGACCGTCTTCGCCGTGTGCGAACCCCTCACGGTCGTCGAGGCACCCGACACCACCCCCGTGACCACACGCGACTTTCTCGTCGAGGGCGACGCGACCGCCATGCTCCCGGGGCGCCGGCTCGTCCTGTCCGGCCGGCTCGACGGCGGGACCGAGGAACCGGCGGCCGAGGTCGTCGTCCTGCACTCCGTGCGCCCCGAGGGCGACCGGACCGTGGTCGAGCTGACAAAGCCGCCCCTGCATCACTACGAACGCGCGACCGCCGTGCTGTTCGGGAACGTCGTGAAGGCCACCCACGGCGAGACCGTGCAGCAGGTCCTCGGCGACGGCGACGCCCGCCGGCCCTTCCAGTCCATGCCGCTGCTGCACGGCCCGCTCACCCATGTCCGTGCCGACACCCCGCAGGGCTTCGCCTCCACCCTCACCGTCCGGGCCGACGAGGTCGCCTGGCGTGAGCTGCCCACCCTGTATGGGGCGGAGGCCGGCGACCGGGTCTTCATCACCCGCGACGAACCCGACGGCTCCGTGGTGGTGGCGTTCGGTGACGGCGCACGCGGAGCCCGGCTCCCCTCCGGCTCGCACAACGTGCGTGCCACCTACCGCAAAGGCACCGGAGTCGCCGGAAATCTGCCGGCCGACCGGTTGTCCCAGCTCATGGACCGGCCTCTGGGCGTCAAGGCCGCCACCAACCCGGTCGCGGCCGACGGCGGGGTCGACCCCGAGGACGAGGGGCACGCACGGAACTCCATGCCGCTCGCCACCCGTACCCTCGGCCGTGCCGTCTCGCTGCGCGACTACGCCGACTTCGCGCTCGCCTTCGCCGGGGTCTCGCTCGCCCGGGCCGACGTGCTGCGACTGCGGACCGGCCGGACGATCGTCGTCAGCGTCTGCGGACCCCACGGTGCCGCGGCTCCCGACGCCACCGTCGCCCACCTCACGGCGGCCCTGCGCCGGTACGGCGACCCCCTGGCCCGCGTCGAGGTCCTCCCCGCCCGCCAGGCCCGGTTCCGGCTGGCCCTCAAGGTGCGGGTGGATCCCGCCCGCGAGGCGAAGACCGTGCTCGCCACCGTCGAGACCGCACTGCGCATCGCCTACGCGCCGCTCCTCCGCGGCCTCGCCACACCGGTGCACCGCTCTCAGGTGGTGGCCGTCGCGGCGAGCGTGCCGGGCGTCGTCGCCGTGGACCTGGACCTGCTGTATCGCGACAGACCGGGCCTGGAGCGCCGCCTCGTCGCCGCGGAGGCGGCGGTCGACACCCATGGCAGGGCGGTCGCGGCCGAGCTCCTCGCCCTCTCCGAAGCTCCCTTCGACCGGCTGCAGGAGATGCCGTGACCACACCTCAGCCCGAACCCACCGCTACCGACCGGCTGTACGCCCTGCTGCCGGCGCTGTACCGGCTGCGCGACGACGAGAGGGACGGCGCGCTGCGCGAGTTCGTCGACGTGCTCGCCACCCAGCTGGAGGTCCTGGAGGAGGACCTGGAGCAGCTGTACGACGACCAGTTCATCGAGACCTGCGCGCCCTGGGCGGCGCCCTACATCGGAGACCTCATCGGCTATCGACCGCTGCACGGCGTGGCGGACAAGGTCCGCTCGCCGCGCGCCGAAGTGGCCCACACCATCGCCTACCGCCGCCGCAAGGGCACGGCCGCGGCACTGGAGCAGCTGGCCCGGGACGTCACCGGCTGGCCGGCCCGCGCCGTCGAGTTCTTCGAACGCCTCGTGACCACCCAGTACATGAACCACACCAGGCTCCACGCCCGCGCCACTCCCGGCATGCGCGACGCGGAGGCACTGTCCTGGGGCACGCGGATGAACGGGGCCTTCGACGACCTGGCCCACACCGCCGACGTACGCGCCATCGCGGCCCGCCCGCCGCGCCGCGCCGGCCGGTACGCCATCCCGAACGTCGGCATCTTCCTGTGGCGCACCGAGGCCGTGCGCCTCGACCGCACACCGCTCACCCCCCACGTCGCGGGGGAGCGGCGCCGCTACCGTTTCGACACTCTGGGCAGCGACTCCACGCTCTTCGGCGCGCCGCGCACCGAGGAGGAGATCACCCACCTCGCGGAGCCCGAGGACGTCCCCCTGCCGCTGACCCGCTGCCGGCTGGCCGCGCACCTCGACTCCTCGTACGGGAACGGGCGCAGTCTTGTGCTGTCGAAGGGCGTGCGCAACGCGGCCGGTGCGTGGGAGTTCACCCCCGTACCGTCCGCCGAGATCACCGTCTGCGACCTGTCCGACCTGCCCGGCGGCGGTGGCGCGTGGGCGCACGAGCCCGTGGCGGGCAAGGTCGCGGTCGACCCCGAGCTCGGTCGGGTGTTCTTCGGCACGGCCGTCCCCGACACCACCAAGCCGGTCGCCACCCACCATTACGGCCTCGCCGTGCCGCTGGGCGCCCGGGGTTCGGCGCGCGGCGGGGCGGAGGCTCCCCGGCCGCACCGGAAGGTCGCCGACGGGGAGGCGCAGCAGGCCGTCCTCGACGGGCTCGCCGACGGGGGAACGTTGCGGATCACCGACTCCGACCGCTACGAGGACCTGCACACGGTGCGGACCACCACGGCCGCGGCGGGCAGGCCGGACACCGCCGTGTGGGTACGCGCCGACGACGGCGCCCGTCCCACGGTCGTCGCCCGGGACGGACTGCGCCTGGCGATGGGTCAGCGCACCGAGGTCGTCCTCGACGGGCTCCTGGTCACCGGGGGACCGGTCGTCCTGGAGGAGCAGGGAGACGGGGGCAACCGGACCGTGGAGCTGCGCGACTGCACCTTGGTCCCCGGGCAGAGCCGGACCGCCGACGGACAGCCGGCCCACCCCGAGCTGGCCTCCCTGCTCGTCCTCGACCCCTTCGCCACCGTGCGGCTGACCCGATGCGTCCTCGGGCCGATCGTCGCCGTCGAAGGCGCCGACATCACGCTCACCGACTGCGTCGTCGACGCCTCCGCTCCGACGGCCGTCGCCTACTGCGGGCGTCCGGCACTGCCCGACGGCGGCCTGCGCACCGTCCCCGACGCGGACGCGCAGGCCACGGGCGCGGGCGTCGAGCCCGGCGGCCGCCTCCATCTGCGCGAGTGCACCGTCATGGGCGGCATCCACGCCGAAGAGCTCGACGCGTCCAACTCCCTGCTCGTCGCCGCACTCGCCCCGGGCGACGTCCGCGAGGCCGCCGTGTGGGCACGCCGCCGCCAGCAGGGCTGCCTGCGCTTCAGCTACGTGCCGGAGGGCTCGCGCACGGGCCGCCGCTACCGCTGCCGCCCGGACCCCGCCGACCCGCCCGGTACCCGCCGCGCCGACCGCCCGCACTTCACCTCGCTCCGTTTCGGCGACCCCGCGTACGCCCAGCTCGGCACCGCCACGCCGGACTCCATCCGGCGGGGTGCCGACGACGAGAGCGAGATGGGCGCGACCCATCTGCTGTTCACACCGCGACGGGAGAGCGATCTCCTGCTGCGGCTCGACGAGTACCTCCGCTTCGGACTCGAAGCGGGCTTCTTCTACGCGACCTGAGCAAGGAGGCCTCCCGATGGGAGCCGATCTGAGCCGCGTGCGGTTCGACGCGCTGCGCGACCACTCCGGCGTCGTCATGCAGCAGGGCCGACTGCTGCTCGACTCCGACTGGAACGAGTTCGTGGCGATCGTCGACCGCAGACTGCGCGCTGCCGCCGCCGACCTCGGCAGCCCCGGGGCCACGGAGGGGTTCTCCGGCGTCGCCGTGGTCCCCCGTACGACCCCCGACGCCTTCCGGATCACCAGCTCGGCGGACGGCATCACCATCGGCCGTGGCCGCATGTACGTCGACGGGCTGATGGCGGAGAACCACGGAACGGGCGACGAGATCGCCTTCGACCCGCTGCTCGCGGGCCCGGTGCACACGGAGGACACCCCGTACGGGAACCAGCCCTACTGGACGGCCCCGACGCCGCTGCCCACCACCGGCACTCACATGGTGTATCTGGACGTGTGGCAGCGCGAGGTCACCCCGCTCCAGGCGCGGGACCTGATCGAGGAGGCCGTGGGGGTCGACACCACGGTCCGCGCCCAGACCGTCTGGCGGGTCCGCGTGCACGAGCCCGACACCCCCGACGTCGACTGCAGCACCCCGGACGAGGACATCCCCGGGTGGGCCGAGGTCATCGCCCCCTCCGCCGGCCGGCTCACCACCGACACGATCCCCGTGGTCGCGGACGACAACCCGTGCGCGCTGCCGCCCAGCGGTGACTACCGAGGGCTCGAGAACCAGACCTACCGGGTGGAGATCCACGAGGGGGGAGCGGCCGGCACCGCCACGTTCAAGTGGTCCCGAGACAACGGCTCGGTCGCCATGCGGGTCGTCGAGGTCCTGGCGCAGGACCGGCTGCGGCCCGAGCACCTAGGCCGGGACACGGTGCTCGGATTGCGTGAGAACGACTGGGTGGAGATCCTCGACGACCAACAGGGACTCGACGAGCGGCCCGGCTACATGCGCCGGATCACCACGTTGCACGGCGACGGAACGATCTCCATCACCCCTCCCCTCCCGGCGGAACTGGTCGTGACGACCGAGGAGGCGCTCCGGCGGAACCTGCTGATCCGCCGCTGGGACCACACGGGCACGGTCAGGAGTGCGGAGGGCGCCGTGGTCGACAACCTCGACGCCCCCGGCTCCACCGGGGCCATCAAGGTGCCGACGGGGAGCGTGCCGATCGTCCTCGAACACGGCATCACTGTGGCACTCGACGCGCCCGGCGGTGTGTTCCGCACGGGCGACCACTGGATCTTCACCGCGCGCACCACCACCGCCACCGTCGAGAAGCTCGACGCGGCACCCCCGCTGGGCGTCCACCACCACTACGCACGCCTGGCCGTCGTCACGTTCCCCTCCACCGCGCACGACTGCCGCACCCTGTGGCCGGACGCCGGGGGCTGCGGCGACTGCACCGTCTGCGTCACCCCCGAGTCCCACGCCAGCGGCGTCCTGACCGTGCAGGCGGCGGTGGATTCGGTCGCGGAGGACGGCGGCACGGTCTGTCTCGCGCCGGGCGTCTACCACCTCGTCGAAGGACCCGTACGGATGCGGAGGGCACGGTCGGTGCGCGTCCACGGGCACGGCACCGGCACCCTGCTCATCGGCGAGAGCGGCTGCTTCGACATCCGTCTCTCGGTCTTCGTCACCCTGGAGGACTTCACGGTCATCTCCATCGGCAACGATCCGGCGATCCAGCTCGCCGTCACGACCGCGGTCACCGCCCGGCGGCTGACGGCGCTGGCGATCGGCGGCGGAGAGGACGCCGGGACGGGCACCGCGATCCAGCTGTCCGGCGCCTCCCTGCGGACCAGGATCCTGGACTGCGACATCATCGGCCGGGCCGGCGTCGAGGCCCAGGAGTACCTGGACGACGGCGGCGAGGGCGGGGGCATCAGAGCCCACCTGCTGACGGCCGACCTGGAGATCGTCGGCAACCGGATGATGTGCTTCTCGGCCGGCGTGCAGTTCCGGGAGAGCGCGGCCCACGTGCTGCGCAACAGCATCCGCGGCAACACGGTGCTGTTCACCCACAGCGCGGGTCTCCACCTGTGCGGCGCGCTCTCGCCCCGGGCCTCCTTCGACATCGCCGACAACCATGTGCAGGCCGACGGGGGCGGCATCGAGGTGGGGGCGAGCGGATACACCGTCCGGGACAACACGATCATCGGTACCCCGGAGCCGGACCCCGGCCCGTCCCGCGGGATCGTCGTGCTGGAGAGCGTGTCCGGCGTACTGCGTGGCACCACCCGCATCACGGGCAACCGCATCCGCCGGGTCATGGGCCCGGGCATCGCCCTGCGCGTCCCGACCGGAGACCTGGACGTCTCGCACAACACCATCGAACGAGCCGTCGAAGGCATCGTGGTCACCGAGCGCGGCAGGTCCGCCGACGCCGTCATCGTCGGCAACACCCTGCGGGACATCGTCCCGCGCCCGTACGGGCACCCGCCCGTGAACGTTTACGCCATCCGTGTCGTCGGCGCGAACCACGCGCTGATCAGCTCCAACACGGTCTCCAACGTCACCACGCCGTCCCCCGGCGCCCAGGAGAACGGCGGGCCGCAACGAAAGACGGCCGTGGCTGTACTGGCCTGCCGGGAGTCGCGGATCCACGGCAACACCGTCGAATCGGTCGGCCGGGAGAACTACATGGAGGGCGACCGGTACCTCGGCATCCACGTCTGCGTCTTCACCCGCAGCACCATCGAGAGCAACGTCTGCCGACGGATCCCCGAGGACGTCGACTACGACGGCCACCCGCCGTGGAGCGGCCTGGTGGTGGGCGACGACCACGAAGAGGACGACGGGGACGGCGATACCCCTGCCTTCCGCACCGCGCACATCGGCCCGTACGTCTCCGTCATCGGCGCCAGGGTCTCCTACCTGATCGGTCCGAACACCGCGTTCACCCACGCCTCGGACGACGTCAGCCTGATCGTCTCCACCAACACCCTCACCGGCGGCGCGCAGTTCCCCGCGGCGCGGATCGACATGACCGGAGACGCCGTCGTCTCCGCCAACCAGTTCCGTCAGCACGGAGACTCGGACCCGGCCGCGCTCAGCGTGCGGGCCACGACCGCCACCGTGACCGGCAACCGTGCCAGGGGCGGCATTCCGTCGATCCTCCTCGACGTCAACCCGAAATGGCTCGCCGTGCTCGGCAACATCACCAGCGGCGGCATCGAGCCGGCGGACATCATCGACCCCAAGTGGCTGCACCTCAACGTCCAGGGCGTGCTCTGACGGCGGGTCCGGCACCCGCCCCCAAGGGACCGTCCGCTCCCTCGCGCGCTCGAACCACCCGCCCCGACTTCCGGAAGGACCCCGCACCGATGCCGATCGTCGTCGTCGAGCAGGAGAAGACACTCGCCGCCCTGACTACACGGCTCCTGAAGACCAGAACGTCCAAGGCCGTGAAGGAGAAGGCCGCGCAGGTGATCCGCGAGGCCAATCCGGGCCTCGACCTCGACCACCTGCGACCGGGGATGGTCGTCGTCGTGCCGCGGCTGGCGGAATTGCGGGGCGGCGATGACGACGACCTGGTCGACGAGGGCCTGGACCTCTTCCTCGCGCAGATCAGAGAAGAGGTCGACGCCCTCCTCGTAGCCGCCGACGCGGCCCTGAAGGACGAGAAGGCCGAACTCGAGACGATGGCCAAGGTGCTCGACGTCATGGAAGTCCAGCAGGCGGCCCAGAACGACCCCCTGCTCCAGGAGAACCTGCAGCTTCTGCGCAGCTCGATCGACGCCGACACGACGGCCGCCGGCGACAACACCGACATCCTGCTCAACGGCATCGAGCAGTGGTACACCGACCTCGACGACCTGAGCACGCTGTGGTGAGGACCCGATGAGCAACGCCCTGGCCGTGCCGGCCGTCACCGCCGCCCTCACCACCCTCGTACAGAACGCTGTGAACGGGCTCGGCATCAACCCGGGACCGGTCGTCGCCCCCGGTCCCCTCGACAACACGGGGGATCAGGCCCGCGTCGGCGTGCACCTGTACCGGGTCTCGCGCAACGCGACGCTGTCCCTCGCCGACTTGCCCACCCGCTCCTCCGCCGGGCACCTGCGGCAGAAACCGAAGGCGGCGCTCGACCTGCACTACCTGTTCACCTTCCGCGGCTCCGACGAATGGCAGACGCAGCAGCTCCTGGCCAGGACCGCCGCCGCCCTGCACACCGTCCCCTACGTCACCGACACCCTGCTCGCAGAGGCCGAGACGGACCACCCTGAGATCGCCGACAACGACCTGGCGCAGGCCGACGAGCCGGTCCGCGTCACGCCGGAGGCCCTCTCCACCGACGAACTGACGCGTCTGTGGGCCCTGTTCCCGCCCGCGACCTTCACGGTGACGCTCGCCGTCACCGCCGGCCCCGTGCTCGTGGACGGCGACGGTGATCCCGGGGCGGTCCTCCCCGTCCGTACGCTCCTCGCCGGGGTCGCACCCTTCACACCGCCGAGGCTGGACGGCGCCGCGGGACCCGAGGGCAGGGGGGCTCCCGTACGGGCCGACAACCCCATGCCCAATCTCCATCTGCACGGCCACGCCCTCTCCGCCCGTGAGGGCGAGACGAGCGAGGTCCTGGTCGACGGCGCTCCCGTCTCCGGCGTCACGGTGGCCGACGACACCCACCTCGTCCTCACCTCTCCGGCACTCGCACCCGGCCGACGGCGGATCTCCGTCCGCAGAAGCGGGCCGCCGGCACACCCCACCCTGTCCGCGACCCGCCCCGTGCAGGTGAGCGCGCCCGTCGTCGTCCTGGTGGTCCCCACCCTCGGTCCGGTCTCCGCCACCACCAGCACGGGCCACCAGCCGGGGCTGCGCACGGGAACCGTCTCCGCCACCGTCACCCCGCCGGTCGGACACGCCAACCGGGTGCGGCTGCTGCTCGACGCCACCACGCCGGGATCGGCGGTGTCGCTCGCCCTCGTGGCCGAACTGCCCGCCGCGAATCCCCCCACCGCGCAAGTGGAGTTCACGGTGACCGACGCCCCTGCGGGCCCGTACCGCGTCACCGTCGAGGTCGACGGCGCGCGCAGCCTCCCAGGCCTGGACTCCCACGGCCTGTATGTCCTTCCGGTGGTGACCCTGTGACCCTTTCCGACACCGAACCTCGGCTCGACGCGCCCGACCGCGAGCGTGTCTGGGCCCGCGACAACCAGCGGCATCTCGCCCTGGCCGCCGCCGCGGCCGCGGCCCGTCTCGACGCCCGCCCCGACGAGGCGGACGAACCGGCCCGCGCCGCCGAGCTGCTCGCCGCCGAGGTCCGGGAGACGACGGGTCTGCCCACGGCCCTCGAGCGGCTCTGCGGGCTGTTCACCCTCACGTCGTTCGAGCGGGACCTGCTGGTCGCGGTCGCCGCTCCCGAGCTGGGTCTGCCGACGGCGACAGGCCCGGTCACCTTCGCCCGCGCCCTGGCCGAACTCCCGGACCCGCACTGGAGCGCCCTGCTGCCCGATGCCCCGCTGCGGGGCTGGCGACTGCTCGACGTGCCGGCGCAGCTGCCGCCCACCGAGTTCGGTGGCCTCTCGCAACTGCCCCTCGCCGCCGACGAACGCATCCTGCACGCCCTGCTCGGCGCCGACACGATGGACGACCGCCTGGCCGGGCGCGCCCGGCTCGTCGCTCCGGTGTGCCGGCTGGCTCCCGGGCAGGGTGCCGTCGTGGCCTCCCTGGCCGCCCTTGTCCGCCCCGCTCCCGGCATCGAAGGCTGTCTGCTCACCGGCGAGGACCGGCTCACCCGCCGCCAGGCCGTCGTCGACGCCGCCGAGCGGATCGGGCTCACCGTGCTCGCCGTCGACGGCCTCGACCTGCCCGACACCGCGCCCGCCATGGACACTCTGGCGCGCCTGCTCGCCCGCGAGGCAGGGCTCGGGCCGAGGCTGCTGCTCGTCGAGGGAACCGCCGAATCCTTGCCACGCTGCGTACGGCTCCTGACTACCGGAGCACCGCTCGGCCTTCCCGCCGTGCTGTCGGCGGACGAGGCACCCCCCGGAAGCGACCTTCCGGTGCTGCGGCTGCCACCCGCTTCGGTGAGCGAACGACGGGAGTTGTTCGCCGCTGCCCTGCGCGAGGCGCGCCTGAGCGACGACCCGGCCGAACTCGCCGAGCGGCATCCGCTCACTCCGGCGGGCATCGCCCTGGCCGTGGAGCGTTCCGGCCGGCTCGCCTCCGCACCCGGAGAAACGGGAGCCACCGGGCCCGAGGCCGTCGGCAGCCCGCCCGTTGATGTCGCCACGGCCTGCCGGGCCGTCGCCGCACGTCCGCTGCACGGCCTCGCGACGGTGCGCCGCCCGGTGGCCGGGCTGGACGACCTCGTCCTGCCCGATCAGGCGAACCGTTCGCTGCGTGCCCTGCTCGCGCACGTACGACGGCGAAGGCGGGTGCACGGCGAGTGGGGGTACGCCGAGCGAGGCCGAGGTCTCGCGGTGACCGCGCTGTTCGCCGGACCCAGCGGCACCGGCAAGACCACCGCCGCCGAGGCGGTCGCCCACGAGCTGGGCTTCGACGTGATCGCCGCGGACCTCAGCCAGGTGGTGAGCAAGTACATCGGCGAGACCGAGAAGCACCTCGCTCGGCTGTTCGACGCCGCCGAGACCGGGTCGGTGCTGCTGTTCGACGAGGGCGACGCCCTCTTTGCCAAGCGCACCCAGGTACGGGACAGCCGGGACCGCTACGCCAACCTGGAGGTGTCGTACCTGCTGCAACGCCTGGAGACCTTCCGCGGCATCTCGATCCTCACCACGAACGCCCGCGAGGCGATCGACCCCGCCTTCGTCCGCCGGATGCGGTTCGTCGTGACCTTTCCCTTCCCCGACGCCGAGCAGCGCGCCCGGCTGTGGGCCGGGGCGTTCCCGCCGGGCGTACCCAGCGAGGGGCTCGACCCCCGTCGGCTGGCCCAACTGGCCGTCAGCGGCGGCACCATCGCCCAGCTGGCGCTGCACGCCGCGTTCCTCGCCGCCGACGAGGGCGTACCCGTGGGCATGCGCCACGTCCTCGACGCCGCCAGGATCGAGTGCGACAAGCTCGAACGTCCCTTGGCCGCCAACGAGATCCGGGGCTGGGTCCCGTCATGACCGACGCCGCCCACAGCACCGCGGCCTCGGGCCTCCAGGGACATGGCACGCCCCTGGAACCGGGCGTGCGCGATCAGCTGTCCACGAGCTACGGACACGACTTCTCCCCGGTGCGCGTCCACGCCGGTCCCGAGGCGGACCGGGCGACCGGAGAACTCGGGGCCCTCGCCTACACCGTGGGCAACGACATCGTCTTCTCGCACGGCGCGTACGATCCGATGTCGCGCCGGGGCCGGGCCCTCATCGCGCACGAGCTCGCTCATGTCGCCCAGCACGGAGGCCACCCCTCGGCGCCCGGCTTCCTGCGGACACACCCCTCCGTCGCCCCGCCCGTCGCCGACGCCCGCCTGGAACAGCAGGCGCACACGGCGTCCGCGTTCCACGCGCGCGGCGAGCCGCTGCCCACCGGGTGGCGGTGGGAGCGGCCCGCCGGTCCCTTCCTGGGCCGCGCCGACATGAGCTGGACCAAGCTGGAGCCCAAGGACGAGTACAGCGTCACCTACGCGGACGAGCCACGCATGGTCAACGAGGAGCAGCGCTCTCCCGGCGACCCGGCCGACATGGTCCGGGTCAACCTGGGCGCCTTCGTCGTCCCGGAGAACAAGGGCCCCTGGCGGGAGACGTACGACGCCATTGCCAAGGCCCACGGGCTGCAGGCGGTGGTCGACATGTCCGGGAGCCGCCCGAGGTCAGGCCTCTGGCAGAAGCGGGCACCCTCCAAGGAACTGCGCAGGCTATGGCTGCTGCGGATGCAGTGGCCCCAGGAGCAGGCTGCCGCCTGGTGGAAGGACGCCGGGGGTGACGCCGCGAAGGGCACGGAGTTCGATCCGTACGTCAACTCCGTGCAGTCCCAGATCGACCACGTCGTCGAGCTCCAGCTCGGGGGCACCAACGTCCCCGAGAACCTGGCCCCGCACGACGGGCCCGACAACATGGACAGCGGCCGCACCATCGCCCGGCACGTCCAGCAGGCCGCCGCCTCCGTATCGGACGCGCTGGCGGCCAAGGGGCGCAAACGGCCGCGCCAGGTGATCCTGTGGTTCGGCAGCGCCACGCAGTCCGGGGAGTACGGCAAGGAGTGGAGGGCTCTGGACCCGCCCTTCGCCTCCCGCCAGGCCAAGTCCGCGCTGCAGGTCCACTTCACCGCGGAGGCGGACCTGCGGGCGGGGCGGCGGCCCGCGGCGGACGACCTGAAGACGGCCGCCGACGCCTGGGCCGCGTACAAGCCCTACCCCTTGGTCAGCGGCCCGAGCCGACAGACCCTGCGGGTGCCGGACAAGCCGGCGGGCGACGGCCACGACGAGATCGAGACCAGTCCCGTACCGGAGAACCGTGCCGCACGGGAGCTGATCGCGGGTGTCGCACTGGAGAGGCTGAGCCGCCCCTCGTCGGGAAAGGGCGCGCACACGATCACCGGCTGGCTCGGTTCCGGCACCGCCGACGGCGACGCCAAGGACATCGCGGTCCGCAGGGGCACCCGGCTGCCGATCAGCATCCCGAAGGCCGAGGACAGAAAGCTGGCCTTCGCGGTCAAGGACCCATTCGCGACGGGGACCCTGTCACTGAGCGGCGGAAAACAGGAGATCCGTTTCCTGTACCCCTATCTGTCCACCGGCAGGCTCACGCTCTCCACGACCGAGGACGGGCTCGTCGGACACGGCACCCTCACCCCCAGCGTTCCGTTGCTCTCCCGGGTTCCGATCACCGTGGACTGGGACCGCAGCGGCTTCCGCGGCTCGGCGCAGGCGCCCGCGGACAAGCTGTCGCTGCCGCCGTTCAAGGTCACCGAGGCCGCCCTCGCGCTGAGCATCGCCCCGCAGCTCCAGGTGGGCGGCCACGTTGCCTTCGTCCTCGGTTCGCTGGTCACCGGACGGATGGAAGCGGGGGTGGACGCGCAGGGGCTGTTCGCCAAGGGCCGGCTCGTCGGGCGCGTCCCCGGTCTCGACGAGGCGACCGGCGACGTCGAGTACCGCCCCTTGACCGGACTCACCGGGCTTTTCGTCGCGCGCGCCTCGAAGCCCTCCGGGCTCGTGCGCGGCGGTGAGGTGCGGCTCGACGTCGGCGGCGGCGCGTGGCGGGTCGGCGGCCAGATCGACGTGATGCTGCCCGGCGAGAGCCCCGCCCAGTTGACCGTGCGCAGGTCGGGGGAGCGGATCGTCTACGGCGGCAAGGCCCTCCTGAAGGTCCCGGGCCTGCGACCGGTGGATGTCGCGGTGACCTACGACGGCGAGCGCGTGACGGGAACCGCCCGCACGACCTTCGCCCTGCTGGGCGCCGAGGGCGAGATCGCCCTGCGTTACCGGGACGGACTCTTCGGCGGGGACGGGTCCATCGAGCTCAGGCGCGGCCGGTTCGCCGGGCGGCTCGACGCGCACCTCGACGAGGACGGCCGGATCAGCGGCCGCGGCACCGGCAGTCTGACGATCCGTCCTGGTCTGGTCGGCACCGTCGGCGTCGAGTACGGCCGGGACAGGAAGCTCCGCGTCTCCGGCGAGCTGCGCTTTCCCCCGTATCGCTTCCTCGAACCCCGCGGCGCCCGCCACGAGTTGTTCCGCCACAGCCTGCCCGACATCCCGATCTTCGCGATCCCCCTCGGCATCGGAGCGGTCGGCCTGGTCGCCCGCATCGGCGGCGGCCTTGCCGTGTTCTACCGCTTCGGCCCCGGCGAAATCCGGGACATGGTCATCCGTGGCGCGTTCAACCCTCTCGAAGAGGACATGAACGCCGAACTCGCGGCGGAGGCACGCCTCGTGCTGCCCGCGGAAGCGGGCCTGGAGATGTTCGTGCGCGCCGGCCTCGGTGCGTCCGTGGCCATTGCCAGCGCCACCGGCGGTATCACCCTCACCGGTGGCGTCCTGTTGCGCGGAGGCCTCGACGCCAGTGCCCGGCTCGCCTATGCGAAGGGGGTCCTGACCTTCGACACCCTGGCCCGCATCAGCGTGCAGCCCGTCCTGACCCTGCGCATCGAGGCGGACATCCTCATCGAGGCGGCGGTCGGCGGGTTCTGGCGCTTCCCGTACCAGCTCGCGTCCTACTCGTACGCCACGGGCCTGGAGTTCGGCCTGATCGCCCCCTTCCACTACCAGTCCGACCAGCCGCTCCGCCTCCCCGAGGCACGGGACATCCAATGGATCGTCCCCAAGATCGACGTCGGCGCCCTCGCGAACCGTGTGGCGGGCCAGGTCCGGGCCGGCCTCGGGTTCTAGTCGCGTCGTCCGAGGAAGCTGAGCCGCACCTGGCGCTGGTGGCCGGCCCCGACCACCCGTGGGCCGGCGTACGGTTCACCGCCACGTGGGGCAGCCGCGACACCCTCGACCCGATCCTCGTCATCCCCGACCTTGTCGCCGAGATCAGCGCCGACACAGCCGTCGACCGAGGCTTGAGGCATCCGCTGCGCTTCGTACGGCTACGACTGGACGTCGCAGTGGCGGACGTGCCGACCTTCGGCGAAGGAACACAGCCACCCGTCAGTGGACTGCAACGAGATTGCGCTCGTCCTCATCGCCCAGCCCCTGGCCTTGAATTGCTTGACCAGCGAGCTGGAGTACTGGGCGCTCCAAGAAGGCGCCTGACCCGGGCAAACGCCCAGGCCAGGCGCCTTCTTTCGTGCCGTTAGAAGAAGCCGAGTTTCTTCGGGGAGTAGCTCACCAGCAGGTTCTTCGTCTCCTGGTGGCACAGCCGTCGCACACACGCTGACCAGCGAAAACTGCGGTGCCTACGGCTTGTTGGACGCGACTGGTCCGGAAATGGTCCGGATCTTGGTGCCCGCCGCGCCTGCGAGGGTTCAAGCCCGGTGAGGGTGTGCGGGGTGGATGGATTGGCGGAGGTTGGGGGTTGAGGCCGTACGGACATCAGCCGCCGCAGGATTGGCGCCAGATTGTCGGTGTGGTCCGGCGTTCTCCAGCAGACGGGGGGCCGCGATTCTCGGTCGTCCCGAAGGACGACCGCCATTCGGCGCCGGCTGATCTCGCTCGATGGCACTCCGATCGTTGCGATCCTCGACCGTCCCACCTTGTCGCCACCGAGACTTCCCGCGGACTACTCGTCGCGGTGCTCCGGACCGGCAGCCGCCAGGTGTTCGCGATCAACCCGATGGGCGCCGCCCGCTACCGCAGCCGCCACTCCGTCTCCCGCAAGGAGTCCGACCCCGGCGACGCCCTGGTCCTGGCCAACAGTTCGTGGGGGCTGGCCGATCCGGCGTGAGCACCAGCAGCTCGGCCGCGCTTCAGCAGCAGCTACTACGCGACGCCAACGGCGACCGACCCTGCGCGGGACGCAGAGCAGGACCTGTTGGCCCGCGGCCGGCCCCGCTCTGGTGAAGCCAACACGTTCAAAGCGGTCGGCTGATCGGCGAGGACGCAGACGGCCGCATTCCGCGGAGAACGTTGAACCCTGGTAGCCGTCGGGTGGGGTGAGGCCGCGGCGTCGTGATCGTTGGCGGTAGGTGATCACACTGCTCAGGCGCGTCTTGTCCCCCATTGCCTTGCTGTCCCACACTGCTACGTCCCAGACCCAGTGGTCGGGTTTCGCCCGCCGAACGTCCTTGCGAGCACTGTGTGCGCGCGGCGGCCTGCGCGCCGGCCGCCCGGCTGGAGCGTTGTTGTGATCCCGGCGCAGAGTGTACGGACTGTCAGGGACGTGCGAGCTGTGATCGTCGGAGCGGGGTTCTCCGGGATCGGCGCCGCCGTTCGGCTTCGCGAGTCAGGGTTCGACGACGTCCTCGTTCTGGAGAAAGGGACACACATCGGCGGTACCTGGAGGGAGAACACCTACCCGGGTTGCGCCTGCGATGTGCCTTCGACGCTCTACAGCTACTCCTTCACCCCGGATGCCGCCTGGAGCAGGTTCTTCGCCGGACAACAGGAGATCCTCGCCTATCTGCAGGCCACGGCCGAGCGCTACCGGCTCGGCGACGTGCTGCGCTGCGGTGTGCAGGTGCTTGCGGCAAGGTGGGATAGGGCAGCTGGCCGCTGGCTGCTGGAGACCAGCGACGGACCGTACAGCGCGGCGGTACTGGTCCTGGCCACCGGCCCGTGGCACCTCCCGCGCCGCCTGGACGCCCCCGGCATCGAGGACTTCGACGGTCCCGTGTTCCACACCGCCCAGTGGGATCACAGCGTCGACCTGACCGGCCGACGGGTGACCGTGGTGGGCACCGGCGCCTCCGCCGTCCAGATCGTCCCGGCCATCGAAGGCCAGGCCGCGACCGTGAACCTCTTCCAGCGCACCGCCCAGTGGGTGCTGCCCAAGCCCGATCTGCCACTCCCCACGGTGCTCAACCGGCTCATGGACCGCTTACCCGGAGCGCGCGGCGCCCTGCGCGCCGGCCAGTACGCCCTGCAGGAGGGCGTCGGCTACGCGTTCCGCCATCCGCAGGCCGTTCACCTCCTCGAGGCGGGCGCCCGCGTGCACCTGCGCCCTGCGGTCCGCGATCGGCAGCTGCGCCGGCACCTGACACCGGATTGCCGGTTGGGCTGCAAGCGCCTCCTGACGTCCAGCTCCTTCTACCGGGCCCTGTCCCAGCCGCACGTGCGCCTGCATCCCACCGCCGTGAGCGCCGTACGCGGCAACGAGGTCGTCGGCGCCGACGGCACCACTGTCCCCACCGACGTGCTCATCGAGGCCACCGGCTTCGGCGGGCCAGTCGGCCCACTGCCACAGACGCTGCCAGTAGGACCGATGGACAGTGCAGGCATAGCCGAGCCCGAACAGCAGCTCACCGGCTCCACCATCGGCGCAGGACTGGAGGTGCCCCATCCAGAACAACCTCTCGTCCAGCAGCTCGGGGCGCAGGCCGAAGGGTCCGTCGTGGTAGTCGGCTATCCGTACAGGATGTAGATCCCCGTCGTTGGTCACGCGGGCGATCATGCCGCGTCGCCGTCCGGCCGGCGGAACCGGCTCACTGCCACGCGATCTTTGCGGGACAAGCCTCAGTCGGCCAGTCAAGGGCGGTCGGTGAGCCGGCCGACCATGCCCTCGGGAGCTCCTGCGGCCGACTGGCCCACCCCGTCGGCGCGTCGGCGAAGTGTTCCCGGCATCAGTCCTGGGTGTTTGCCACACTGATCCACGGTCGAAGCCGGGTCCCCGCGCCCGGGACGGCGCCGGAGCACGGCGCGCGGGGCAACGGACGTCATCTGCAACCCGAGAGGCCGTCACTTGCGCATCATGATGGTGGCTCACGCCTTCCCGCCCACCTGGGGCGGGGTCGAGACGCATCTGGCCGACCTGGTGCGGGCACTCCGCAGACGGGGCCACGAGATCATCTGCCTGGTGGGCGGGGACGAGTCTGACGAGGTGTGGGAGGGAGTGCCGGTGCACCGGCACCCGCTCCTGCGGCCCGCGGAACTCCTCCGGGTCCACCGCGCCGGCTCCGAGGGCCGCGCCGCGCACCTCAGATCGATCGAGAGGATCGTCCGGCCCCTCCTCGACGCCGACCGGCCCCACGCCGTGCACCTGCACAACGCACACCACTACGGGCCGCAGCTCGCACACGGCGTCCTGGCCGCCGTGGACGCCGCCGGCGGCCGCGCCGGACACCCAGGCCCCGTCGTACTCAACAGCGTCCACGACCACACCGGTGAGCACGTGCTCCACGACGTGATGGACCTGCCGTGGCACCTGCTGCTGTACGTCAGCGACTTTCTGCGCGCCTCCCTTCCGAGCAGGGCCCCGTCCGTGACGCTGCCGTTGGGCATCGACCTGTCGCGGTTCGCGCCGGAGGGCCCCCGGCACGAGGCGTTCGTCGGGCTCGAACGGCCGGTGATCTTCCATCCCGCCCGCCCGCTCCCGTGGAAGGGCGTGGACACCGGCCTGGAGGCCTTCGTCGAGGTGCGCAGGCGACTGGGCCGCGGCACCCTCGTCCTCTGCGCGGGTGACAACATCATCGGCGAGTCGGCGGTCGTCTCCGAACTCCGACAGCGCCTGATGGCATACGCGACCGACGCCGGCGTCGCCGAGAACGTCGTCTTCCAGGACTTCCCGCCCCTCACCATGGGCGACGCCTACCGCGGTTGCGACCTGGTCTGGTACCCCACGACGGGGGAGGAGCCGTACGGACTGGTCCCGCTGGAGGCCATGGCCTCCGAGCGGCCCGTGATCGTCGCCGCGTCCGGCGGCCTGGTGGAGACCGTGGCCGACGAGGTCAACGGACTGGTCGTGCCGCGCGGTGACAGTGCCGCCCTCGCGCGGGCCGCGCTGCGGTTGCTCGACGACGACGAGGCGCTGCACCGCCGGGTTGTCGCCGGAGGCCGGGAATGGGTGCGGCGCTACGGCATCGACACGTACACGTGCCGGCTCGAGGAGATGTACGCGGCGGCCCGCGCGGGCGGCCCGTCGGGCGCCGTGGCGGACCCGGACGGCTTCGCGGGGGAAGCGGGATGAGCGGTGCTCCGCCCACCCCCGAGGAGATCGACATCACCGAGTTCCAGAACCTCCGAGCGGAGATCAACAACCGCACCAACCTGGCCTACGCCCTCATCACGCTCCAGCTCGCGGCACTCGGCACCGGTCTCTCCGTGATGACCCGGCTCCCGGACGTCCTGCTCGGCCTCGCCGCCGCCTCCAGCTTCCTGTGGCTGTTCTGGGTGGACCACGCCGGGCAGGTGTACAAGATCGCCGGCTACATCGCCCTGGAACTCAGCCCGCAGCTCACCGCGTGCGTCAGCCGTCCCGTCCTGCGCTGGGAGCACTTCCTGCGCAGGATCGACACCGGCGGCGGAACCACGGCTCGGGCGCTGTACGGCGCGTCCGCGCCGCAGGGGCGGGTGTACGTCCAGAGCAGCACGGCCGCCGACGTGTACTCCATGCTGCTGTTCGGCTGTACGCCAGTGCTGTTGATCTGCGGCTACGTAGTGGTCATGCTGGTCGACAGGGAGCGGCCGGCTGTCCTCATCGTGGGGCCGGCCGTCGCCGCGACCGGACTGTGGGTGTACACCGTCACCCGCTTCCGCGGCTTCCGGAGGATGGTCAGCACCATCGGGACGGCTATCCGGGCCTCCGACCCGAACGCCGGTGCGGTCACCGGCGTCGCGACCGGGACCGGCAGCCCGCCTGGACCCGGCACCGGACCTGCCGCGGGGCCTGGCACCGGCCCCGCCGCGGGACCCGGCGCAGGGGGCGCCTCATGAGCCCGCCGACGGCCCGCTCCCTCCCGGCCGTGCGGCCCAGCGGCCTGCCCTCCTGGGCGGACCGCGCCCTGCGCGACTGGGTCCGCCGACGCCCTGATGCCCCCCTTGTACGAGTCGCCCGCAACGCGGTGTACGGCGCCCTGTCCGTACTCCACACCGAGGACCACTTCCCACCCACCAACGGCGAGGAGCGCGTCCTGCGATGCCTGGGCCAGGCCGGCCCCACAGCACGTCAGGGCTCCGGCGGGCCCGTGCTGTTCGACGTCGGCGCCAACCGCGGAACCTGGGCCGCCACCGCGCTCCGCGCCTGCCCCGGCGCCACCGTCCACTGCTTCGAGGTGGTCCTGCCCGTACGGCAGCGACTGCGGCGCCGCACGGCCGGCCTGCCGGGCGTCGTCGTCGCCGACACGGGGCTGGCGGACCGCTCCGGGACGCGACGCGTGAAGTTCTACCCGGCGCGCGACGAGCTCAGCTCCCTGTACGACTACCCGCATGACGCGGGTTTCGAGTGGCGCGAGGAGCCCGTGCTCCGCGGCGACGACTACCTGGCCTCATGCGGCATCGAGACCGTGGACCTGCTCAAGATCGACACCGAAGGAGGGGAACTGGACGTTCTGACCGGCTTCCACGACGCCCTGCGCGCCGGCCGGGTGACGGCCGTCCAGTTCGAGTACGGCTACGCCGCGATCCTCTCGGGCTCGCTCCTGTACCGGCTGTACGGCCTGCTGGACCCCCTGGGCTACCACGTGGGACGGATCCTGCCGCAGCGCGTCGACTTCCGCCCCTACACGCTCTTCGACGAGCGGTTCTTCGGTCCGAACTTCGTCGCAGTGCACCGCTCCCGGCCGGACCTGACGGCCCTGCTCGGCGGGGAGTGAGGAGGCCCTGTGTCCTCGACACCGACCGATGGGCGCACCCCCGCCGCCGCGCCCCGCCCCGTCGCGCTCGTGACCGGTGCGGGTCGGCGGCGGAGCCTCGGCGCCGCGATCGCCACCCGCCTGGCGGAGACGGGCTGGGACATCGCTTTCACCTACTGGACCCCGTACGATGAGAGGATGCCCTGGGGGCCGGACCGCGGTGCCCCGGAGGAACTCTCCGCCCGGCTTGCTGAGGTCGGCGCCCGGGCCGTAGCCCTCGAGGCTGACCTCACGGACCCCGACGCCGCCGCCACCGTGCTCGACGGCGTCGGTGCCGCGCTCGGCCGGCCGGTGACCGCCCTGGTCATGGCCCACGCCGAGTCGGTCGCCTCCGGTCTTCTGGACACCAGTCTCGAGAGCTTCGACCGGCACTTCGCCGTCAACGTTCGGGCCAGCTGGCTCCTCATCCGGGCCTACGCCGAGCGCTTCCCCGGACCGTACGGCAGTGGCCGCGTCATCGCCCTCACCAGCGACCACACCGTCGGGAACCTGCCGTACGGAGCGAGCAAGGGCGCCCTGGACCGGATCACCCTGGCCGCCGCCCGCGAACTGGCCGCACTCGGCGTCACGGCCAACGCCGTCAACCCTGGCCCGGTCGACACCGGCTGGATGACCGACCACGCCCGGCAGACGCTCACGCGGGCCACCCCACTGGGCCGACTGGGCACACCGCGCGAATGCGCCCACCTCGTGGCCTTCCTCTGTTCTCCCGAGGGCGGCTGGATCAACGGTCAGCTGCTGTACAGCAATGGCGGCCTGCAGTACGTCCCCGGCACTGACGACACCGGGACTGTAGATCGCTCGGTGTGACTCCCGTCCAAGGATCGAACGTTGCCGGCAAGCCGACGACCTTCCTCGGTTACGTGGGCGGAGTCGGCAAGTACCGCCGGATGTGTACCGAACTCGCCAAGCGCGGCTACCCGGGCATCGAGCTGGACGGCGAGACCGTAGCCCGCCGCCTCGGCCGTATCCACAAGGAGATCGCGTGAAGGTCGTACACCAGCGCTACGTCGCCCACTCCGAGGCGCACTACGCGGGGAACCTGGTCGACGGGGCCTTCGGACTGAAGCTCTTCGGAGACGCAGGAACGCACCTGGCGATCACCCTCGACGGCCACGAGAGCCTGTTCGCCGGATATGCGTCGGTCGAGTTCCTCGCCCCGGTCCGTGGCGGCGACGTCGTCGAAGTAGAGGCGCGCCAGACGTCGAAGGGAAGGCGTAGCCGGACCGTCGATTTCGAGCTGCGGATCATCTGCCGATCGGTCGACGAGAGCGGCCGGGCCGAGGTGCTCACCGAACCCATCGTGGCCACCCGAGCGCGAGGCACTGCGGTCGTTCCGGCCGAAGCGGCAACGACGGCAAGGTGACCGCGGGGGCGCGAGGTGCCGGTCGGCGGTGAGCAGCCCGAGCCGCGTACCCCACACGAGCGACCGGCCCGCTGTCGGCGGCGGGCCGGTCCTGGATCTCGCGGTCGCGTACGACGGCCAAGCGCCGGCATCAGAACGAGCGCGCCGCTGGCACGGCAGCCCCGGCTCCCCTCACCGGTTGCCCGCAGAGCGTCGGCGGTCACGGAGAAGGAGCTGCCGGGGCCGTCGGCGGGTGGGAAGGACCTCGTGGCTTGCGCGCTCGCCCGCCCAGCACCTCACGGAGCGGCTCGCCGAAGTCGCTCAGAAGAACCCGAGCTTTTTGGGGCTGTAACTCTGGAAGATGTTCTTCGTCTGCTGATAGTGGTCCAGCATCATCTTGTGGGTCTCGCGTCCGATGCCCGACTGCTTGTAGCCCCCGAATGCCGCGTGGGCCGGGTAGGCGTGGTAGCAGTTCGTCCAGACGCGGCCGGCCTGGATCGCGCGGCCCGCGCGGTAGGCCGTGTTGCCGTCCCGGGTCCAGACGCCCGCGCCGAGGCCGTAGAGCGTGTCGTTCGCCGTGCGGATCGCGTCGTCGAAATCCGTGAACGAGGTGACCGCGACGACCGGGCCGAAGATCTCCTCCTGGAAGATCCGCATACGGTTGTCGCCCTCGAAGATCGTCGGCTGGACGTAGTAGCCGCCCGCCAGCTCGCCGTCGTACTCGATGCGCTGACCTCCCGTCAGGATCTTCGCGCCCTCCTGCTGGCCGATGTCCAGGTACGAGAGGATCTTCTGGAGCTGGTCGTTCGAGGCCTGGGCGCCGATCATGGTGTCCGTGTCCAGCGGGTGGCCCGGGACGATCCGTTCCGTGCGGGCGACCGCCGCCTCCAGGAACTCGTTGTAGTGGCCGCGCTGGATCAGGGCGCGCGACGGGCACGTGCAGACTTCGCCCTGGTTGAGGGCGAACATCGTGAAGCCCTCCAGCGCCTTGTCGCGGAAGTCGTCGTCCGCCGCCCACACGTCGTCGAAGAAGATGTTCGGCGACTTGCCGCCCAGCTCCAGCGTGACCGGCCTGATGTTCTCGGAGGCGTACTGCATGATCAGCCGGCCCGTCGTCGTCTCACCCGTGAAGGCGATCTTGGCGACACGCGGCGACGACGCCAGCGGCTTGCCCGCCTCGACACCGAAGCCGTTGACGATGTTCACCACACCCGGCGGCAGCAGGTCGGCCACCAGGCTCATCCAGAAGTGCACGGACGCCGGGGTCTGTTCGGCCGGTTTCAGGACGACCGCGTTGCCTGCCGCAAGCGCCGGGGCGAGCTTCCAGACCGCCATCAGGATCGGGAAGTTCCACGGGATGATCTGCGCGACGACTCCCAGCGGCTCGTGGAAGTGGTACGCGACGGTGTCGTCGTCGATCTCGCTGAGCGTGCCCTCCTGGCCACGCAGCGCCCCCGCGAAGTAGCGGAAGTGGTCGATCGCGAGCGGAATGTCGGCGGCCAGCGTCTCGCGGACCGGCTTGCCGTTCTCCCAGCTCTCCGCGACCGCCAGCTCCTCCAGGTGCGCCTCCATCCGGTCGGCGATCCGCAGGAGGACCCCGGCCCGCTCCCCGGGCGCCGTGCGGCCCCAGGCCGGGGCCGCCGCGTGCGCCGCGTCCAGGGCGTTCTCCACGTCCTCCGCCGTGCCGCGGGCGATCTCGGTGAAGGGACGGCCGTCGACCGGGCTCGAGTTCTCGAAGTACCCGCCCCGGGCCGGGGCCACGTACTCACCGCCGATCCAGTGGTCGTAGCGGGCCTGGTACGACATGATCGCGCCCTCGGTACCGGGTGCGGCGTAACGGGTCATGGAAATGGCCTCCCTCGGACCGCGCCCGCCGTCCCTGGCCGGCGCTCACCGCCGAGTCTGCGGAGCCGGACGTTGCAACCCTGTTGCGCCCGCCGACAGTTCGGCGTCCAGAGCCCGCAGCCGGGCCACCACCGGCGGTCGCCCCGAAGCCGGAACGACCTCCGACAGCGCCCGCCACATCTCGACGTCGTCCTCGCCCCAGGCGCTGTACGTCCAGTCCGAGAGGAGCGCCGGATCACCCCGGTCCACCAGCGCCGCCCGAAGCCGGTCCGCGAGCCGCTCGCGCAGCCGTACGACCCCGGGGGCGCGCGACGCCGGCAGCAGCGGACCCGCGTAGTCGGTCAGCGCGGCCGACAGCGCACCCGAGCCCAGACGCCGGTCCACCGTGGCGAAGTCCGCGTCCACCGTCGCGGCCAGCCGGTACGGGCGGGACCGCAGCAGCTCCGGCCCGAGCAGCCCGCGAAGCCGGGACAGTTCGGCCCGCAGGGTGACCGGGGTGACCGACTCGTCCTCGTACAGCAGCGTCAGGAGTTCGTCGCCGCTGACCCCCTCCGGGCGATGGACCAGGACGACGAGGATCTCGCTGTGCCGCCTGCTCAGCCGCAGCCGCCGGCCGGCCACGCTCAGCAACGCCTCGTCCCGGCCGAGCGCCGCCAGCCGCGGCCGGTCCCCTGCGGGCGACGGCGAGAGGAGGGCCAACTGGGACTCCGCAGCCCGCGCCACCGCCTGGACGAACGCCAGACTGTGCGGATGCGCCAGCCGGTCCCCGCCGGTGATGTCCACCGCACCGAGCAGCCTCCCGGTCCGCGGATCGTGTACGGGAGCGGCGGCACACGTCCACGCCTGCACCGGCCGCTGGAAGTGCTCCGCGCTGAACACCTGGACCGGCCGGTCCACGGCGATCGCGGTCCCGGGCGCGTTCGTCCCGGCCACCGACTCCGACCAGCGCGCCCCGGCGACGAAGTTCATCGCCCGCGCCCGCCGCAGCGTCCCTGGATGGCCCTCCACCCACAGCATCCGTCCGGCCGCGTCGCAGACCGCCAGCAGATGTTCGCCGTCCGTCGCGTACGTGCCCATCAGCTCGCGGATCACCGGCATCGCCGCGGACAGCGGATGCTCGTCGCGGGCCCCCGCAAGCTCGTCGTCGGCCAGCTCCACACAGGCCGCACCGTCCGGACTGACCCGGGCCCGCACCGAGCGCCGCCACGACTCCGCCACCAGCTGCCGTACCGGTGGAAGACGGACCTGGCCGCCGCTGGTGAACACCTCGTGCGCCCGGCGCAGCGCACCGGCGTCCGGCTCCGGCGCCACCCACGCATCGCTCAACTCGGCCTCCATGTCGAGGTCCCACGGTCGGATCGTCCGTCCGTCATCGTCGTGCGCGCGGAGAGCGTCGACAAGCTCCCCGGCACCACCGCGTCCCCGCCCTGTCCGGACACCGCCCCTGTGGGCTCGCTCAGGCCTCACGTAGAGTAGGGCTCGGGCCGTGACTGGCGCTTGAGGTGGATCACCACCGGGGAGCGGTCCCGCCGGACCCCGCGCACCCGCGCGGATCCGAAGCTGCCGTGCGCCTGGGCGATCTTCCTGTCATCGACGACGCCCAGGAGTGGCCCATGTCCACCAGCACCGCTTCCCTCATGGACGGCACCGCGCTCGCCCGCCGTACGGTCGAGGAGACCGCCGCCCGTGCCGCCGAGATCACCCGCCGCACCGGCGTCACGCCCTGCCTCGCCACGGTGCTCGTCGGCGCGGACCCCGCCTCCGTCACGTACGTGAAGATGAAGCAGAACCGCTGTGCGAAGGCCGGAATCCGCTCCAAGCACGTCGAGCTGCCCGCCGGGACGACGACCGAGGAACTCGTCGCCGCGATCACCGCGCTCTCCCAGGACCCCGAGGTCCACGGCATCCTGCTCCAGCACCCGGTGGGCCCGCACATCGACGAGCGTGCCGCCTTCGAGGCGATCGCGCCGGAGAAGGACGTCGACGGCGTCACCATGGCCTCCTTCGCCGCCATGGGCTTCGGCCTTCCCGGCTTCGTCTCCTGCACGCCCGGGGGCATCATGCGCCTGCTCGACGCGTACGACGTCGAGCTGAGCGGCAAGCGGGCCGTCGTCGTCGGCCGCTCCGCGATCCTGGGCAAGCCCGCCGGCCTGCTGCTGCTCGGCCGCGACGCCACCGTCACCTACTGTCACTCGCGCACCACCGAGCTCTCCTCGATCGTCCGCGAGGCGGACATCCTCGTGGCCGCCGTGGGCAAGCCGCGCTTCATCAGGGGTGAGGACATCAAGCCTGGCGCCGTCGTGATCGACGCGGGCTACAACCCGGGCAACATCGGTGACGTCGACTTCGAGACGGCCGCCGAGCGCGCCTCCCTCATCACCCCCGTACCGGGCGGAGTCGGCCCGATGACGATCGCCGTGCTCCTCGCGCAGACCGTCGAGGGGGCGGAGCGCCAGCTCGGCCTGTAGCACGGCGAGCGAGGGCCAAGGGCGCGTACAGGTAAGGGAACGGTCACAGTCCTGTACGGGCCGTGCTGCAACTCGACCGCGGGCAGGGTGTGGTGGGCCAGGGCGGGTGACCCTGGTCGCCATGTCACCGCGCACCGGCGAGTTGTCGTCGCCCCTCCGGTACCTTCTCGTGCCGCTCCTCCTCCTGCCAGCGGCGATCACGGTGACGAGCCGTCAGGGCGTCGAGAACCGGATCGGGGACACTCCTGGGGCCCGACCGGCCGCTTCGGCTGACGTGAGCGCCGACGCGGCACCCGCCGCGGGCGAACGGCTCGCACCGCAGGGAGGCATGGCCGACGGACCCGCCGCCGTCGCGTACGACCGCCTCAGGCCCGGGGAGTGCTTCGACATCGACCGGGCCGAGCCCGGCACCGTCGTACGGCGCGGCTGCGACCGGCCACACGACGCCCAGCTCGTCACCGTCCTACGGCTCGCGGGTGACCACCGCACCGACGAGGACATAAGGGACGCGGCCGCGACCCTGTGTCGCGAGCCGCTGCACCGCAAGGCGGCCGGGCAACCGCCGGGCACCCGCTGGACCACGTTCGTCCAGTACCCCTACCGCTCCAGCTACCTCCTCGGCTCCGACACCGTGGCCTGCAGCCTCACCGCCTACGCCCGCCCTGGCGCCAAGGCACGCCCGCTCACCGCGCCGTTGTCGTGACCCTGGAAGAGGGCGACGGCGCGCCGACCTCTTGCGCCCCTCCCGTCACTCCTCCCGTGCCGACAGGGCCGCGAGCGCGGCGGCGGGGTCCTGGTCCGCGGGACCTGCGGGGATCCACTGGCCGCGCTCCTTGCGGAACGGCCACCAGCGACCGTCCTCGCCCAGACGCAGCTGCGCCTCCGCACCGACCACCGTCCAGCGTGCCGCCCCGGCCTGTCGCAGGACGGGCCGAGCGTCGTCCTCCCAGGCCTCCGCGAGCACCGCCCTCGCCCGGGCAAGCGCCTCCGCACCGGGCGTCCACTCCTCCTCCAGTACGGCGAGGGCGGCAGCGCCCCCGAACCGCCATGCGCGCGCGGCCACGTCCAGCTCCGCCCGACGCCGACCGGACCCGTCCGCGAGGCGAGCCGTGATCCACGACGGGGGAGACCCGGCGGCCAGCCGCACCGCGTCCTGAGCGACCGTCAGAGCCCTCTCCGCCCCCGTGCCCGTGCCGTCCCCGTGCCCATGCCCCCGCTCGCCCGGTCACGCGCCGGAGCGGCGAGCGCCTCGGCCAGAAGCCGGTGCGCCCGGGCTGCGGCGTCCACCGCGAGGACCTCCAGTGCCGACGGATCGATCCCCGGCCCCGGCGCCGTCTCCGTGTCCAGGGACGGCGGCTCGCCGGGCGTCCGGGGGAGCGCGGGCGGCGTCGGCAGCGGAGGCAGGATGTCCCGCGCGGCGAAGGCCTCCTCGGCCGGTACCCCTTCGGGCACCGGCCCCTCGGCGGCGGACTCCTCCGTCCCAGCCCGCGTCGCACTGCGCTCCTGGAGCGCCTCCACGAGCGCCCGCTCGCCGCGCCCCCGCATCAGCAGCAGTACGAACGGGTCCTCGTCGAGCAGCCGGGCCACCTGGTAGCAGAGGGCCGTGGTGTGCGGGCAGTGGTCCCACGCCTCGCAGCCGCACTCGGGGTCCAGATCGCCGATGCCCGGCAGCAGTTCGAGCCCGGCCGCCGCCGCGTCCTCCACCAGGTGCGGCGGCATCTCGTGATCGAGCAGGGCGGCGATGTGCCCCGCGCTCTCCACCGCGAGGTCGAGCAGCCGGTCCCAGTCGTCCTCCGAGAGCTCCTGCAGGAGGACGTCGCTGCGGTACGAGGAGCCGTCACGGTCCTTGACGACCGCCGTGATCCGGCCCGGCCGCACCGACACCGCGCCCACCGCGCCCGCCCTCGCCTGCCGCCGCCCCTTCTTCAGCTGCTCCCCGTCGAGCGCCGTGTCCTCCAGGGCCTTCAGCCAGGCGCGGCCCCACCAGGTGCGCGCGAAGGCCGAGCCCCCGGTCGGCGGCAGCGCCGCGAAGGTCCGCTCGTCGTCGTACGCGTACCCGCTCATCGTCCGTCCTCGTTCCCGTGCCGGTCCTCATCGCCGTCTCGACCGCCGCCGCCCGGGCCGTCTGGGACGGCCCGGCCGTCGCCGTATCCGTCGCTGCCCGGGCCGTCCCGGCCGTCGCCGTATCCGTCTCCGCGGAGCCGGACCAGCTCGGCCAGTTCGGCGTCCGTCAGTTCGGTCAGGGCCGCCTCGCCCGAGCCGAGCACCGCGTCGGCCAGCGCCCGCTTCCGCTGCAGCATGCCGGCGATCCGGTCCTCGATCGTGCCCTCGGCGATCAGCCGGTGGACCTGCACCGGCTGCTGCTGCCCGATCCGGTACGCGCGGTCGGTGGCCTGGGCCTCGACGGCGGGGTTCCACCAGCGGTCGTAGTGCACGACATGCCCCGCGCGGGTCAGGTTGAGCCCGGTGCCGGCCGCCTTCAGCGACAGCAGGAAGACCGGCACCTCTCCGGCCTGGAAGCGCGCGACCATCGCCTCCCGCTCGGCTACGGGAGTGCCCCCGTGCAGGAACTGCGTGCGCACGCCCCGCCCCGCCAGATGCCGTTCGAGCAGTCGCGCCATCTGCACGTACTGGGTGAAGACCAGCACGCTCGCGTCCTCGGCGAGGATCGTGTCGAGGAGTTCGTCGAGCAGCTCCAGTTTTCCGGAACGGCCGTCGACGCGGGGCCGGTCCTCCTTCAGGTACTGGGCCGGGTGGTTGCAGATCTGCTTGAGCCCCGTCAGCAGCTTCACCACCAGACCGCGCCGCTCCATGCCGTCCGCCTCGGCGATCGCGGCGAGCGTCTCGCGTACCACCGCCTCGTAGAGGCCCGCCTGTTCCTTGGTCAGCGAGACGGCCCGGTCGGTCTCGGTCTTCGGCGGCAGCTCGGGAGCGATACCCGGGTCGGACTTGCGGCGGCGGAGCAGGAAGGGGCGGATCAGTGCCGCCAGTCGCTCGGCAGCCGCCGGGTCCTCGCCTCCCTCGACGGCGGCTGCGTAACGGGACCGGAACGTGCCGAGCCTGCCGAGGAGACCAGGTGTCGTCCAGTCGAGGATGGCCCACAGCTCGGAGAGGTTGTTCTCGACCGGCGTGCCGGAGAGGGCGACGCGCGCCTTCGCGCCGATGGTGCGGAGCTGCCTGGCGGTGGCCGAGTACGGGTTCTTGACGTGCTGGGCCTCGTCCGCGACGACCATTCCCCAGGTACGGGCGGCCAGTCGGTCGGTGTCCAGCCGCATCGTCCCGTACGTCGTGAGGACGAACTCTCCGTCGGCCAGGCTCTCCAGGCTGCGCGCCGGGCCGTGGAAGCGGCGCACGGGCGTGCCGGGCGCGAACTTCTCGATCTCCCGCTGCCAGTTGCCCATCAGCGAGGTCGGGCAGACGACGAGGGTGGGTCCCGCGGCCGACGGCTCGCTCTGCCGGTGCAGATGGAGCGCGATGAGGGTGATGGTCTTGCCGAGCCCCATGTCGTCGGCGAGACAGCCGCCGAGGCCCAGTGAGGTCATCCGGTGCAGCCAGTTGAGCCCGCGCAGCTGGTAGTCGCGGAGCGTGGCGGAGAGCGCGGCGGGCTGCGCGACCTCCTGCGGCCCGCCCTCGGGGTCGTCGAGGCGGGCGCGCAACTGCTCCAGCCAGCCGGTCGCCTGGACCTCGACCCGTCGGCCGTCGACCTCCGTCGCCCCGGTGAGCACGGCCCCGAGCGCGTCGACCGGGGTGAGCTTGTGGTCCTTGGCGGCGCGGGCGCGGCGTACCTCCGCCGGGTCGACGAGGACCCACTGGTCCCGCAGCCGGACGAACGGCCGGCCGGTCTCGGCGAGCTGGTCGAGCTCGGCGCGGGTGAGCTCCTGGTCGCCGATGGCGAATCGCCAGTTGAAGGCGAGCAGCGCGTCGGCGGAGAGGAAGGAGGGGAGCGCGGAGGAGCGCGGGCCGGGTGAGCCGGTGGCGTCGGCGTCGTCCGAGGTGCCCGCGTACTTCGCGGCTTCCCGCGGTCCGGCTGCGTCCCGCCCGCTGCCGCCCAGCGGCCCGGCTGAATCCGGCCCGCTGCCCTCATGCGGCCGTGCCGCGTCCCGCCCGCTGCCGCCCAGCGGTCCGGCTGAATCCGGCCCGCTGCCGTCCGGCGGGCCGATGACGGCGCGGGCGGTGAGGCGGTGGGCCAGGTCGCGCGGCCAGTGGATCTGGAGACCCGTCGCGGCCAGCGCCCGGGCCGCCGGGCCGAACAGCTCCGAGACCTCCTCGTCGGCAAGCTCCACGGCGTCCGGCACGGCCGCCGAGAGCAGCGGTGTGAGCGGTGCCCAGGCGCGGGCGGCACGGCGCAGCGCGAGCAGGGCGTCCAGCCGGGCCCGGGGTCCGAACGCCGCGCCCGCCGGGCTCGAACCGGCCCAGACCTCGGCCGCGTCCGCGACGAGCGTCGGGTCGGCGACGCTGTGCATCTGGAGCACGGCCCGGAAGGCCGGTGCCTCCTGCTCGGTCAGCCCGGGCAGCTCCAGACGCAGCGAGAGCCGTACGCCCGCGTCGTGGCCCGCGGCCACGTCCGCCGCCCAGGCCCGCTGCTCGGGCAGCTCCTGAGGCTCGTCGGCCGCGAAGGCGGGTCCACCGGCGGCGAGAGGGGCGGCCGGCGTGCGCGGCAGACCGTCCACCACGGCGTCCACGAAGGCGCGCAGCAGCCTCTCGGGCTCGGGGAGGAACAGCGGTTCGGCCTCGGGCGCGGTTCCGTGGCCCGTCAGCGGTACGGCATGGGCGGCGGGCGGCATCGACGCGGCGAGCATCTGGAGTTCGGCCAGCTCCTCGGGGCCCAGCGGTCCGGCCCGCCAGGCGTCGCGATCGGTGGCCGTGAGTCCGGGCAGCAGCAGCCCCCGCGCCGCGAGGTGCAGTGCGAAGAGGGCTGCGGCGCCCCAGAACGCGGTCGCGGGCGAGGCTCCGTCCGAGAACCGGGCGCGCGTGAGGAGCGGAAGAGCGTCCCGTACGGGGATCAGAGCGGCAGCGACCGACTGCGCGCGTACGTCGTCGGTCACGACGGTCAGCCGGTCCTCCGTCGCGGGCAGTCCGTCGGTGGGCGGGGTCCCGTCGGGGGACCAGAAGGCGATGCGGCCCGCTCGGGGCGGATCGGCGGGCAGGAAGACGGCGGAGCAGCGGGCGAGTTCATCGAGCCTCTGGGACGGCGACAACGCATTCCTCAAATTTGACTACTGGGGGCCGAGCGCCCGAGGGTACAGGAACGCCCGTGCTCCCGGGAGCGCAATCGCCGTGACCTGGCTCACCTCTCGCGCCCTTCGTGACAGGCACGACCCCCGGACGCGCCCTTGGGGTGGAGTCAGCCCCACCCCCGCCCCCGGGTCAGCCCCCCGCGACCTCGGGGGGTGACGCCATGGCTGCGGAGGATCACCGATCCGTATGTTCGAGGGAGTCCGGGTGGCCCACGCCCGGGCCACCGCCCACGGACACCGGAGACCGCCATGCCCCAGGCCACCGCAACGCTCACGGCGCCCGATCGGAGCGCCGCAGCCCGGCGCGGCGGCGACCGCGTCGGCGGCAGCGAGTTCGCACCGCTGCTGCGGACCATCAAGGACCAGGGGCTCCTCGAGCGCAGGGCCGGGTGGTACGCGCGCGGCATGGCGGTCAACCTCCTCGGCCTCGCCGCCGTCGTCGCGGGCCTGGTCCTGCTCGGCCCCTCGTGGTGGGCCCTCCTCCTCGCCGTGCCGCTCGCCCTGCTCTCCGCCCGCGTCGCCTTCGTCGCCCACGACGCCGGACACGCCCAGATCAGCGCGGACCGACGGCGCAACCGGATGATCCAGCTCGTCCACGCCGACCTGCTGCTCGGTATGAGCCAGGAGTGGTGGAACGACAAGCACAACCGCCACCACGCGAACCCCAACCACCTCGACAAGGACCCCGACGTCGCGGCGGACATCCTGGTCTTCGCGCAAGCCCAGACGGCCGGTCGCGCCGGATTCCGCGGCTGGCTCACGCGCCACCAGGCCTGGCTCTTCTTCCCGCTGACCACCCTGGAGGGCGTCGCGCTGAAGGTGTACGGGTTCCAGGCCCTGCTCTCCGGGGACGGGCCGTACCGGAACCGGCGCGAGCGGCTCGTCGAGGGCGCCCTGCTCCTCGCCCACGTCCTCGGCTACGCGACGCTGCTCCTCACTCATCTCACCGTCGGCCAGGCGCTGGTCTTCGCCCTGATCCACCAGATGCTCCTCGGACTCCACCTGGGTATGGCGTTCGCACCCAACCACAAGGGCATGGAGACGCCGGACGCACACCCGGACGGCGAGAGCTGGGGTCATCTGCGACGCCAGGTGCTCACGTCGCGCAACATCCGGGGCGGATTCCTGACCGACTGGTTCCTCGGCGGACTGAACTACCAGATCGAGCACCATCTCTTCCCGAGCATGCCGCGCCCCCATCTTCGGCTCGCTCAGCCCGCCGTGCGTGCGCACTGCCGTACGGTGGGTATCCCCTACACAGAGACCGGTTTCGTCGAGTCCTACCGACAGGCGCTCGGACATCTGTACGAGGTCGGGGAGCCGCTGCGCTCGGCAGCGTGACAAGGAGGCGTCGACATGTCGACACGGACGAAGATCGTGATCGGGGGAGTGGCCGTCGGCCTTCTCCTGATGCCCCTCATCGGCTTCTGGATGTCCCTGCTGGTGGTGCTCGGCGTACCGGCCGTGGCCTACCTGGCTCTGGATCCCAGCCAGCGGCGCCGACTGCGCCGCATCTCCCGCAAGGAGCTCAACCGCTGAGGAGACCGCCCGGCGAGCAGTCGCGCCGGCTCGGCCTCGGCGTACGTCAGGCGTACGCTCGACGATGATCGCGACCATGTGATCATCGGATCGGAGAAGGGGGCTCCCGTCATGAGCAGCGCCACCGTCACGGCGGTCAGCAGCAACGGCGTCTACTCGTTCACCAAGCCGAACCGGGACAGCGTCACGCTGCTCGCCGGTCTCGGCGTGGAGGGCGACGTCCACGCCGGTGTCACGGTCAAGCACCGGTCGCCCGTGGCCAAGGACCCGACCGTGCCGAACCTGCGTCAGGTGCACCTGATCCACGCGGAACTCCTCGACGAGGTCGCCGGCGCCGGCTTCGAGGTCACCCCCGGCGCCCTCGGCGAGAACATCACCACCCGGGGCGTCGACCTCCTCGGTCTGCCGACCGGCACCCGGCTGCGCCTCGGAGCCGAGGCCGTCGTCGAGGTCACGGGGCTCCGCAACCCCTGCGCCCAGATCGACACCTACCGGCACGGGCTGCTGAAGCGGGTCCTCGGGCGGGACGAGAGCGGGCAGATCGTCCGCAAGGCCGGGATCATGAGCATCGTGCTCACCGGTGGCGAGGTGCGGCCCGGCGACCCGATCACGGTCGAGCTGCCGGCCGAGCCGCACCGGCCCCTGGAGATGGTCTGAGCCCGGGTCCGCCCATGCGCGCGTCCCGGGCCGTTCGAGCCCTGGGGCCGTGACCCGTCGCCCTAGGTGTATTGCCCTGTGAGGTCGTCGAAGTCTCGCCTGGCCCGCGACGCCCGGCACCGCACCTCGCCGCGTTGTCGGAGCGCCCGAGTACGTCCAGTGGTCGGGCGCCCTTCCACCTGGCGATGCACGGCACCGGACGCCGCGGGCCCTACCGGCGCCACTTCGACGACAGGGCCTCGGGGTGCGGCAGCGCGCAGGAGTCGACCACGTCCCCGCTCGCCGGCCGTGCGATCGTACGGCTCGCGGGCGGAGCCGTACCCTTCTCGACCCACTCGCGCAGCGCGGCGAGCGCCGAGCGGTAGCAGGGCAGGATCGGCCGCAGCCGGTCCGGGTACGTGTCGTACAACCCGTCCGTGTGCGTCCCGTCCTGGACCGTGTAGTACCGGTGCTTCCCGGACCGGCCCCGCGCGTCGACCATCCCGGCGTACACGTCGGAGTCGGTCGCGATCGGCAGCAGCGTGTCCAGATCGCCGTGCAGGGTGATGAGCGGCTTGCCGATCCGCCCCGTCAGCGCCACCCCGGCGACCGCGCGATGGACGGACGCGGGACGGGAGGCGTAGTCGTACGAGGCGTCGGAGGCGCAGGGGGCGAGGATCTCCTCGACCGTGGAACCGGCCGTCGTGCCCGGGCACGCGGGGTCGTACGTCGGATCGAACTCGGCCCGGAAGCTCTTCTGCGTCACGCCCCAGTACGCCTTCTCGTGGTACGGCCACAGAAAACGGGAGCCCTCCGCGAATCCGGCGTCGATCAGGTCCTCGTCGGAGGCCCGGCCGAGTGAACGGGCGACGGTGACCGGAAGGCTCGTCAGCAGGTTGGGTCCGCGGGCCGTCCAGAGGACGCCCTCCCAGTCGACTCCGCCGTCGTACAGCTCGGGACGGTTCTCCAGCTGCCAGCGGGTCAGGTAGCCGCCGTTGGAGATGCCCGTCATGTACGTGTGCCGGGGCGCCCGGCCGTAGTGCTGCCGCACGGCCTTCTTCGCGGCCTTCGTCAGCTCCGTCACCCGCCGGTTCCACTCGGCGACCGCGTCGCCCGGCTCGCGCCCGTCGGTGAAGAAGTCCGGGCCCGTGTTGCCCTTGTCGGTGGCGGCGTAGGCGAATCCCTGGGCCAGGACATGGTCGGAGATGAGCGTGTCGGTGGCGTACTGGCGCCGGGTACCGGGCGCGCCTGTGACGACCAGACCGCCGTTCCAGTGCTCGGGGAGCCGGATGACGAACTGGGCGTCGTGGGACCAGCCGTGCGTGGCGTTGAGGCGGGAGTCGTCCGGGAAGTAGCCGTCGATCTGCACCCCGGGGACGCCGGACGGATTCCGGGTCCCCTCAGCGGAGAGCCCGGCCTGGTCGGCCATGTCGGTGTACCGGGTGCCCGCCAGGCCGGCGGTCGTCAGATCGGCAAGGCACGCGGTCTCCTGGTACGCGGCCCCGGGTACCTCGACCCGGGGCGCGCCCGCGCAGCCGGGCCGAGCGGGACCGGACTCGGCCCCGGCCGGTGCGGCGGGGCCCACGACCGTCAGGGCGGTCAGGAGCGCGGTGAGGAGCGGGACGCCTCGGAACAGGCGCGTGGACGGCATGGAGAGCCTCCGATGGGACGACGGGAAGGGGGTGCGCCGCCACATCGTGCGGTCACCTCTTCGCGTGCGGCCATGGTTCCGCGCCACACCTCGGGCTCGTCGGCCATGTGTGGGATCAGCGCGGGGTGTACCTGAGGGCGCGTGGGCGCGCCCGGTGGCGTACCCGGGGCGTGGGCGCGCCCGGTGGCGTACCCGGGGGCGGATCAGGCGGGGCGCACCGCGATCGCGTCCAGGGCCTCCAGGAGCGCGGGCAGCTTGGGGCCGCGGGCCACGGGGAGGACCTCGCGCGGCTCGTCGTCCAGGAGGACGAAGGCCATGTCGTCGGTGCGCGCGACCAGGGACCAGCCCGGTCCGTCGGCCCTGAGCATCCGGGCCTCACCCGTCGCGAAGCTCGACCGCACCCGCCCCACCGGCGGGGCGTCCTCGAGGTAGCCGCGCAACTCGCCGAGGGCACGGCGCACCCCGTCGTACGGGTCGTGCGCCGGGCCGCCGGCGGTTTCCGCGCCCGCTCCGCCCTCGGTACCTGCGGGATCCACCCCGTCCACGGCACCGGCCGCCGAGTCGTCCTCGTCCATCCGGGCCCGCCAGGCCGCCCACTGCAGCGCCACCTCGTCGGCCCCGAGCCTGCGCTGCGCCGGACCCCAGCCGTCCGCCTCGGGCGGGGACAGCGCAGCGCGGTCGCCCTCTTCCGGATGGGGGTCGTGCGGGGCCGGCAGGCCGGGCGCGGCAGAAGCGACGGCGAGCGGCCAGCCGGGGAGCGCAGCCACCACCGAACGCTCGTCGGGGGAGAGGTCGTACTCCATCCCGCAGTCCCAGGAGGCGATGGCCACGGCGACCAGCGAGACGTCGTCGACGATCACGGTCCACCGGGCCCCCACGCCGTCCTGGCCGAGGACCAGCCCGTACCCACCGGCGTACGGTTCGATCTCCAGCGCCGCGCACGCCGCCGGGTAGTCGTCGCCCAGCACGCTCGGAAACTGCGCGGGCGTGAGCAGCACGGCGGTCAGCACATACAGCGCGTCGTCGTCGGCGGTAGCCACGGCAGCCTCCCCATCTGGTCGTCGGCGCACCATAACCAGTGCGTAACCCGTGCGTCGAGAGTCTTCGGGAGGGAATGTGGCGGGGAGGGCGAGGGCGGGGTGGCGCGGCCCGTTCCGTACGGCTCAGGCCGGCGGCAGTCCGAGCAGCGACCGCGCCACGGTCTCGGGCGACTCGTCCCGCTCGCGCGCCAGGGCGATCACCGCCCTGCAGGCGAGTTCGTTGATGCCGAACGTCAGGGCTTCGGGGGAGACCCAGGTGACGGCCTCGTCGATCCGGTCCTGATCGTCCTCCGCGCAGCCCGTGACATAGGCCGCCGCCGCTTCGAAGATGTTGTGCTGCCGTCGTGCCGGGGCGGGTTCGCGCGGTGTGTCCGGTCCCCGTCGCGCGGTCGGCAGGAGGGCGTTGAACAGCGCTCGCACACGGGCCATGGCGTGCCGCCTCTCCCGGACACGGCTGCCCGGCACCTCCACGGTAGACACGGAACTGCCGGGAAAGAAGGGGGCGTCGGACGCCTCTACGACGGAATCGTGTCGTCCTCTCGAACGGCGAGCACGAGGTAACGGTCGTCCTCGTCCACATAACTGAGCATCCGCCAGCCGGAACCGGAGAGAAGCGGACGCATGTTGGGTTCGGCGCGCAGGTCGCCGTCGGTGATCTGCCGACCGTGCCGGGCGGCGAGCGCGACCCGGCCGATGGGATGGAAGAGGGCGAGCCGGCCGCCGGGGCGCACGACCCGCGCCAGCTCGCGCAGACCGGCGGCCGGGTTCGCCAGATGGGAGATGAGCCCGGCACCGAACACGGCGTCGAGCGCGCCGTCGCGCAGCGGCAGCCGGGCCACGTCGGTCCGGATCAGCTCCCCGGCCTCGTCGCGCCCGGCCCGTACCGCCTCGTCGAGCATCTCGGGGGTGAGGTCCGCGCCGATGACGGTTCCCGTCGGGCCCACGGCCGTGCGGAGCGCGGGCAGCGCCCTGCCGGTTCCGCACCCCGCGTCCAGCACGGCGACGCCGGAGCGCAGGCCGAGTTCGGCGACGGCCGCGGCGTACGCGGGGCCGTCGTCCGGGAAGCGGGAGTCCCAGCCGGCGGCGCGAGAGCCGAAGAACTCTTGGACACGGGTGGGGTCATCGCTCATGTGTGCATGATGCCTCAGCCTCAGGGGTGAGCGCCCAGTGCCCATGTTCGAGCGCGGCACGATCGTTCTGGAACATCTCTGCGTCATATTCCATCAGCTTTCGAAATGCGCCCCTGACGCGCCCCCTTGTGCGGTCTAGCGTCCCTGGGTCATGGGACACCTGGACCACGCCGCCTTCGGCTGGCTGACACCTGTGCTGTCGTACGCGATGGCCTGCATAGGCGCCGCCCTCGGGCTGCGCTGCACCGTACGGGCGCTCGACGCGACCGGCCGGTCGCGACGCAACTGGCTGCTCACCGCCGCGTCCGCCATCGGCACCGGCATCTGGACGATGCACTTCGTCGCGATGCTCGGCTTCGGCGTCACCGGAACCGACATCCGCTACAACGTTCCGCTCACCATTCTCAGCCTGCTCATCGCCATGGTGGTCGTCGGTGCCGGTGTCTTCGCCGTCGGCTACGGACGTGAGCGGGGCCGCTCGCTCCTGGTCGGCGGGCTGACGACGGGAATCGGCGTCGCGAGCATGCACTACATGGGCATGGCCGCCCTGCGTCTGCACGGCCAGGTGACCTACGACCCGATGCTGGTCGGGCTCTCCGTCGCCATCGCCGTCGTCGCCGCGACCGCCGCGCTGTGGGCCGCGCTCAACATCCACGCGCCGGCCGCCGTGGCGCTCGCCTCGCTGGTCATGGGAGCCGCCGTCAGCAGCATGCACTACACGGGCATGTTCGCCGTCGAGGTCGAGGTCGTCCCGTCGACGGCCGGGCTGCCCGGAGCCACCGCCATGCAGTTCATCTTCCCGCTCGCCGTGGGCCTCGGCTCCTATCTCTTCATCACCTCGGCCTTCGTCGCACTCTCCCCGACCGCCAAGGAGCGCGCCGCGTACGCCTCGGCCGAGCGGATCACCGAGCCCGACGAACGCGCGGTCGACGTGGCACCGCCCGGCTTCCACGCCCCGGGACGGGGAGTCGACATCGCGGAGTCCGGGACCGCACGCCTGGGACAGGCCGACGCCCCGCCCGCCTATGCCTACCGGGCCCGCACGGTCGACTCCGGGCCCGCCCCGTCGTAGCCGACGCCCATCCCGCTCAGAGGTCCCCCCGCGCGCGCGGCGCAGCCGCCCCACCGGGCCCCCGGGCGCACGGGGGCGGCGCGGGGCACGCACATCGCACCAGGACAGACGCAGCCGGAACGAGGAGGCCATGCGAACTCCCCGCAAGACCCAGGACGCCGTGACGGCGGCGCCGCCGCAGGCGGCGCGCGGACGGCGCGCGCACGCGGGGCCTCCCGCCGACGAACCACCCGCGCACGCCCCCGAGGCACCCCCCGGCGGGGTCGCATCGTCCGCACGATCGGCCCCTGCCGCGGCCTCCGACCCGTCCGGGTCCACCGCCCCGTCCGGATCCTCCGCGCGTTCCGTGTCGTTCGGTCGACGCGGCCTGCGCCCCCGAACCGTCCGCGCGAAGATCGTCTCGCTGCTGATGGTCCCGGTCGTCTCCCTGCTGGCCCTGTGGGGATTCGCCACGGTCACCACCGCCCAGGACATGGCCCGGCTGCGCCAGCTCCAGAGGGTCGACGCGGAGATCCGCGCCCCCGTCGCCGCCGCCGTCACCGCGCTCCAGGCCGAACGCCGCGCCGCCGTACGCCAGGTCGCCGCGCCCGGGACGGGACGGGCCGCCGAACTCAAGGACCAGGCACGGCGTACCGACGCCGCCGTCGCCCGGCTCCGCCTCGACGACGGGCACACCGTCGGTGACAGGGGAGACCTGCCCCGTGATGTCGCCGACCGGATCGGCCGGTTCGTCACTAGGGCCGAGGGCCTGGGCCGGCTTCGTACCGCCGCCGCGGCCGGCCAGGGCGACTGGGACCAGGTGTACACGGAGTACACCGCCGCCATCACCGCCGCCTTCGCAGTCGGCGGCGCCCTGACCGGCATCCAGGACGCCGAGATCGGCGCCGACGCGCGCGTGCTCCTCGAATTCGGCCGCGCCGGCGAGATGCTCGCCCGCGAGGACGCCCTGCTCGGCTCCGCCCACCTCGCCGGCGAACTGAGCGCGGACAGGCTGCGCCAGTTCACCGGAGCGGTCGAGACGCGCCGCGCGCTCATCGAGTCCGCCACCGCCGACCTGCGCGGCCCCGAGCGCGCCGCCTGGCAGGAACTCGCCGACCAGCGCGGCTACCAGCAGCTCACCACCGCCGAGGACCGCATCGGATCAGCCGCCCCCGGCCGGAAGGCGGTCCAGGCCGTGTCCGCCGCCACCTGGGACGACGCCATGGCGGTCGTACGAGGCGGGCTGGCGTCCATCGAGACCGACGCCCGCCGCGCCGCCGCCGACCGCGCGGACCCCTTCGGCCAAGGCGCCTTCACCGCCGGTGGCGCCGCCGTACTGCTCGGGCTCGCCGCCGTCGCCGCCTCCCTCGTGATCTCCGTACGCATCGGCCGCGCCCTGGTCATCGAGCTGACCAGCCTCCGCAACACGGCCCTCGGGATCGCCCGGCGCAAGCTCCCCGGCGCCATGCTGCGGCTGCGGGCCGGAGAGGAGATCGACGTACAGGCCGAGGCCCCGCCGGGCCCCGCTCCGCAGGACGAGATCGGACAGGTCGGAGAGGCCCTCACCACCGTCCACCGGGCCGCGCTCTCCGCCGCCGTGGAACGCGCCGAACTCGCGAGCGGCATCTCCGGCGTCTTCGTCAACCTCGCCCGCCGCAGCCAGGTCCTGGTCCACCGTCAGCTCAACCTGCTCGACAGCATGGAGCGCCGCGCCGACGACCCCGGCGAACTCGGCGACCTCTTCCGGCTCGACCACCTCACCACGCGCATGAGACGCCACGCCGAGAGTCTGATCATCCTCTCCGGCGCGGCCCCGGGCCGCGCCTGGCGCATGCCGGTGCCGCTGACCAACGTCGTGCGGGCCGCCGTCTCCGAGATCGAGGACTACGCGCGCGTGGAGATGCGCCGGCTCCCCGAGACGTCTGTCATCGGCGGCGCGGTCGCCGACCTCACCCACCTGCTGGCCGAACTCATCGAGAACGCGGCCCAGTTCTCCCCGCCCCACACCAAGGTGCGGATCAGCGGAGAGCCCGTCGGCAACGGCTACGCCCTGGAGATCGAGGACCGGGGTCTCGGTATGGGCAAGGAGACCCTCGCCGAGGCCAACACGAGGATCGCGCAGTCCGAGGCGCTCGACCTCTTCGACAGCGACCGGCTCGGCCTGTTCGTGGTCAGCCGGCTCTCCTCCCGCCACGAGATCAAGGTCCATCTGCGGACCTCGCCCTACGGGGGCACGACCGCCGTCGTCCTGCTCCCCACCGACGTACTGCAGGGCGCGCTCCCGCCCGGGAGGAGCACGGCACCCGGGCGGACGGCGGAACCGGCGCGCGGGGACGACCCGCGAGGGTACGCGGCGCACCGCGAGCGGCGGGGCGTGGAGGAGGAGCCCTCCCCGCACCACCGGGCACAGCCGCCCGCCTCCGTGGGCGCCGTACCGGCCCAGGCCCAGGCTCAGTCCCAGTCCCAGTCCCAAACCCAGTCACTGCCTCCGTCGCGGAACGCGTCCTCGCCGCGGTCCCAGCCGTCGCCCGCGTCCGGCTTCCCGTCGGCGTCGCACGCGCCGCCGCCGTCCTCCGCCGAGCAGGCGCAGTCGCCGTCGCACGCGCCGTCGCCCTCGCTGCCGCGCCCGCCCCGGATCTCCGCTCTCCCCGGGCAGCCGGAGTCGCAGGATCACGGTTCGCCCGAGCAGCCGCCGGCAGGCGTCACCACCCTGCGACAGCGCGGCCGCTCCGCCGCCCCGCCCCCGCAGACCCCCGCCGCCCCGCCCGCGCCCGGACCGCCGGGGCCGCCCGCCGACGAGTCGGACGACCTGCCCCGGCGTGTGCGCCAGGCCAGCCTCGTACCGCAGCTGCGCGAGGCGCCACCGGCCGACCTGCCACCGACCCCGGCCGTCCAGGGCGCGCACGAACGGACCCCCGAACAGGTCAGGGACCGGATGACCGCCTACCGCGACGGCTGGGCCCGGGGCGGCGGCCCGGGCCCCGGCACCAGACGGCCACTCGGAACGGGCTCAGGCCGTGACCCCGGCCGTGACGCCGGTCGCGGATCCGGCCGTGAATCAGGGCGTGACGCCGGTCGCGGATCCGGCTCCGACTTCGGATCCGGCCCCGGTTCCGACTGCGGCAACGCCCATGCCCACGGCCCCCACTTCGGCCACGACTTCGGCAGTGAAGGAGACGACGCATGATCGACCACGAGAGGATGTCCCACCACCGCTCCGGTGAACTCGACTGGCTCCTCGACGACCTCGTCGTGAGGGTCCGCGAGGTCCGGCACACGGTCGTGCTGTCCAACGACGGACTCGCCGTCGGCTCCTCCAGCGGACTCAGCCGGGAGGACGCCGAGCATCTGGCCGCCATAGCCTCCGGCTTCAACAGCCTCGCCAAGGGCGCGGGCCGCCAGTTCCACACCGGGGGCGTACGCCAGACGATGGTGGAGATGGACGACGGATTCCTGTTCGTCGCCGCCGCCGGAGACGGATCCTGCCTCGCCGTCCTCAGCTCCGTGAGCGCGGACATCGGCCTGATCGCCTACGAGATGGCCCGGCTGGTGAAGCGTGTCGGCGAGCATCTGCACACCCCGCCGCGGCTCACGACGACCCCGCCGGCCGCCGGCTGACCGGAGACACCATCCATGAACGAGGACAGCCCCGGCGACGGCCGGCCCCCGCCGGGCAGCCAGTGGTACGACGCGGACGCCGGGCCGCTCGTCCGGCCGTACGCCATGACCGGCGGCCGTACGAAGCCGGGCCCCAGCAACGTACGGTTCGACCTCATCGCACTCGTCGTCGTCGACGACAACCCGCCCGGCCGGGCCGAGGAGTCGCTCCTCGGCCCCGAACACCGGGCCCTGCTCACCCTGTGCAGGGCGGAGACGCAGTCGGTGGCCGAACTCGCCGCCGACGCCGATCTGCCCGTCGGGGTCGTCCGGGTCCTCCTCGGCGACCTCCTCGAAGCGGGCCTCGTCAGGGTCAGCCGACCCGTACCGCCCGCGCAGCTGCCCGACGAACGGATCCTGAGGGAAGTCATCGATGGCCTACGAGCGCTCTGAGAGCACGGGTGCGGGCGGTGGCGTGGACACCACGGCCCTCGCGTTGAAGATCCTGGTCGCCGGTGGATTCGGGGTGGGCAAGACCACCCTGGTGGGTGCGGTCAGCGAGATCCGCCCGCTGCGCACCGAGGAACAGCTGAGCCGGGCCGGGGAATCGGTGGACGACACCGGGGGCGTCGACCAGAAGACCACCACGACGGTCGCCATGGACTTCGGCCGCATCACCATCCGCTCCGGCCTCTCGCTGTACCTCTTCGGTACGCCGGGACAGGACCGGTTCTGGTTCCTCTGGGACGAACTCTCCCAAGGGGCGCTCGGAGCGGTCGTCCTCGCCGACACACGACGGCTCCAGGACTGCTTCCCCGCCGTCGACTACTTCGAGCACCGCAAGATCCCGTTCGTCGTGGCGGTCAACTGCTTCGCGGGCGCCCGGAACTACGGAGCGCACGAGGTCTCGCGTGCGCTGGACCTGGACCGCGGTACTCCGGTGGTGCTGTGCGACGCGCGCGATCGTGACTCGGGCAAGGAGGTGCTGATCAGACTGGTCGAGTACGCGGGACGCATGCACACGGCGCGGTTGCTCGACTCGGTCGGGTGAGGGGATCTCCAGGACGCGATCCCGAGGCTCCGTCCGCCCCGGAGCCTCGGGCGTGCGTCGTGCGGCGTCGCGCGGGCGGGTCAGTCGGAGACACCGCTCTCAGCGGTCACCTTGTCGATCCGCAGGCGTACGAGGAGTTCGCCGGGGACACCGTTGCGGGCGCCGAACTCCTCGGCGCGCTCCTCGCCCATGTAACGGGAGCCGATGCGAGCGGCCCAGCGGCGCAGCTCGGCCAGGTCCTCGCTGATCTCGGCCCGGCCCCGCAGCGAGACGAAGGCGAACGGCGGCCGGTCGTCGTCGACACAGAGGGCCGCCTGTCCGGTGCGGGCCAGGTTGCGGCCCTTGACTGTCCCCTTACCGGTGTTGAAGACGATGTCGTCACCGTCGAGCACGAACCAGATCGGGACCACGTGCGGACTCCCGTCGTCGCGTACGGTCGCCAGCTTCCCGGTGCGCGTTCCCTCGGACACGAAGGCCCGCCACTGTTCCTCCGTCATCTTCGGCATGCCTCCATGGTGCGTCACCGGGGCATGGGCGGCCGGCTCGCCACCCCCGGCATCGCCAGGGGTGCTTGCTCTGTCCACGACAGTGCGTAAGGCTTGCCGCGACAGGCGGACCGCGGGGACTGCGGGGTCACGGGGACGCCACACACAGGGGGAAGGACCACAGATGGCGCTGGACAAGGAACTGGACTGGCTCCTGGACGACTTGACCCAGCGGGTCGAGTACATACGGCACGCGCTCGTTCTGTCCAACGACGGGTTGGTCACGGGAGCGAGCAGCGGCCTGGAACGGGAGGACGCCGAACATCTGGCCGCCGTCTCCTCGGGCCTGCACAGCCTTGCGCGCGGCTCAGGTCGGCACTTCCACGCCGGGCGGGCACGGCAGACGATGGTCGAGTTCGACGAGGCCCTGCTCTTCGTGACGGCGGCGGGCGAGGGCAGCTGCCTGTGCGTGCTGAGCGGCGCGGACGCCGACGTCGGCCAGGTGGCGTACGAGATGACGCTGCTGGTCAACCGGGTCGGCGAGCACCTCGGGGTGGCGGCACGGCAACCGGGTGTCGGCGGCATGTGAGTTATCCACAGGCCGAGCGGAGACAGGCCTGACGGAGATACGGTCGTCACCGAGAGTAGTCATCGCTCACGGGGGAGACCGTCATGACAGGAGAAGAGACCGTTCGCGTCGCGCCCGCGCCGCCCGCGCTGGCGCTGACGCGAGCAGCGCAGGAACTGGAGCTGCGGCGGGACGAGTTCCAGCTCGCCGTCCAGCTGGGTCTGGTGAGGACGGTGCCGGGCACCGCGCCCGGCACGCCCCGGCCACCGGGGGCCGCTTCGGGAGTTCCACCGGGACCAGCCTCGGGAGTTTCACCCGGAGCAGCTTCGGAAGTCGCTTCGGCAGCCGCGCCGGGGGGCGTCGGTGTGCGGGGCGGACGTCGGCGGGTGGAGCGGTCGGAGATCGACCGGCTCAGAAGCGCGCCGGACTTCCCGGCCGGACTGCGCGACCGCGTCCGCGCGGTGGGTACGGGAGAGGCAGCCGCCTTGCTCGCCGTGCCGCCGGACCGCTTCACCACGCTCGCGAGGACGGGGCACTTCAGCCCGGTGCGGTTCTGTCTCAACCGCTACCGCGCGGTGGTCTGGCTCTATCTCGCCGGGGAACTGGGCGAGTTCGCCCTGACACATCCCGGGCTTCTCACCGGGAGACTGCCGAGGCAGATCAGGGAGCGTGTCGACGGCGGCGAGGACCGACGGCCGCGCAACTGGCGGGCCCGCCGCCTGGGGCTCCTGCTCCGCTCGACCGAGGACCCCTGGGCACGGGCCGCGGCCATCGCCTCGCTGCTCGACCCGGGTCAGCTGTCCGAGGTCGTCGACGACCCGCACGAACGCACCCACCTCCAACGCCTGCGCCCCGAACCACCTTCGGGGCGTACGGAGTCGGCGGCCGCGCGCGACATCGCGGACCGGCTGACGGTGGCGGACGACCCGGACGAGATCCTCTGGCACCGCATGAGCCTCGCCCTCGCCCTGGACGAGGCCCGGGCGGACCGTCCCGCCCCACGTCCCGACACCGCACCCGCACCCGCACCCGCGCCCGACGCGCCGACACCGCGTCCGCCCCGCGCGCCCGTCCTGATCCGCCCACCCGCACTCCGCACGCGAAGCAGCCTCCTCGACCGGCTGAGGCGCCGTAGGGCGACGGCGGACGCAGCGACGGAGGAGCTGTGACCAGCACGTTCGCTTCGTAGCGGACGGTAAGAGTCACACGCGCGGACGGCCCGGCGCGACCCTTGCGGCAGCAACGGCTCCAGCCCCTCGTCGAGAAGACGCGGCGCGATCCGCCCTCGCCCCCTCCGTCGCTGCCCGCACTACGGTGGATGGCTATGACCGACGACACCATCTGGGACTCGCCGCCCGACGCCCCCGTGCTCCGCGACGGCACCTTCAGCCTCACCGTCATCAACGAGCCCTCGCCCCAAGAGGTTCAAGCGCTGCCCCCGCACGATCCCGCTCGCGCGAGAGAGGTCGTCGCGTCCCTGACCTCGGTCGCCGGCGTCACCGCGGAGCTGGCTCCGCAGCCCGCCACGGAGCTGGTCCCGCAGGACACCCGGGCCGACCTCGAACAGGTGCGGGTCGGATGCTGGGGCCCGGTCACCGAGATCACCGACGCGGCGCTGGCCTTCCGGGGCGGGTGCTTCCCGTTGGACGATCAGGCGGCCGCCCTGGCCCAGCGATACCCGGGGGCCGCGGTGATCGGGTCGGTTCGCGTCAACTTCCCCATCCGCTACGGGGCATGGGTCTTCCTGCACCCCGACGGAACACGCCTCTGGGCCGAGGGGTGGTCGGGTGAGGGCCCGTGGAACGTGCAGGGGAGCGTCGACGGCATCCTTGACGCCTTCCAGGCGCGTGCCGCTCTCGACGCCGACTTCGACTTCGAGGCGGAGCCCCACACGATGGACTTCAGCGAGCTGGAAGACGCCGTGCTGCGCACGTTGATGCCGGTGGACCGGCGGGAGCGCGTGCTGTCGGTGTTCCGTGTTTCGCGCACGCCCGAGGCTGCCGATCACTTGGAGGAGACCTGGATGGAAGAGTAACAATCGGGAAACGTAAGGAAGTTGTCAGCAATCGATCGTCGTGTTCTCGCCTTCGCACTTGCGATGTCCCCTAGGGTGGTCGGTCTCCAGCGCCGCACCCGTCGCCGACCTCAGGAGCCCCGCGCGGCGCTGTACACGGGCTCTCCAGGGGGAGAAAGAACGTGACTGCACAGATACGGCCGTTAGGTCGCACCCGTCGACTGTGGCCGCGCACCGTGCTGGCTCTGAGCGCGGCAACCGCCATATCCCTGACCGGACTTCCGGGGCTACCGGGATTCCAGATCGACGAGGCCGAGGCGGCGCCCAAGCCTCAGCGCTGCGACGAGATGTACCTGGGGCACAGCTACGGCAGGACCCCGGCCAACTCCGGCCCGCCCATGACCGGCGACTACGATCCGTTCCCGACGGACGAGAACTACACGTACGTCAACCCCGCCAAGGACTTCGACGGGGTTCTCGCTCCCACCGACAAGCAGCGCGAGACGGCGGGCAAGAACTACCGCAAGTGGCAGAGGCTCTGGGAGAAGAACGGCAACCCGGGCGACCGCGTCATGGAGATGTACGCCCGCTACAACGCCCAGTACGACAACGCCACCGGCTACAAGAACTGGGACGACTGGAAGCAGATACGCTGGCTCGCCCCCCACGGCAACCCTCCGCGCGGCTACGCGTTCATGCAGCGGATGGTCAAGAAGTACAACATGATCGGCCCGGACTGGTGGTGCGAGGACACCCTCGAATACACCGACGAGAAGGGCAACAAGCAGGAACGCCGCATCGACGCTCGCAACCGGGTCAAGGGCGTCAACGTCGAGGCCAAGTCCAACGGTCACATCGAGAACGACCAGTTGAAGGGCGACAAGCAGCTCGCCAAGCAGTACCCGAAGGACAAGTTCCAGTACCTGACCGGTCAGACGACCGAGAAGGGCACCAAGGAGAAGGTCGACGCCTTCAACAAGGAGATGAAGGCGGCGCGTGGCACCAGTGCGCGGCAGGCCAACATCGTCGAGCGCCGCTCGAACGCCATCGAGCGGCCGCTGAAGCCGAACATCTACACCGCCTCCGACCCGCGGTTCAACGCCGACCCGCTGAAGGCGGGTCGCTCCTCGATCATGGACCAGGCACTTCGCTCGGGAAAGACCCCCGCGGAAGCGCTCCGCATGCAGAAGCAGTACGAGGCCAACAACCGGGGCGGCTACTTCAACCGGGGTCCCGGCGGCATCGACTTCTCCAGCATGGAACTCAACTACGTCTCCACCCCCGCCAAGGGCAAGGGGATGCGGTACTCCATGAAGACGAAGTACGTCCCCGACGCGGAGGGCAAGCCCGGCTGGGGCGGTGAGGCGCGCCTGAACCTCGCCAACGACGCGTTCTTCACCTGGCTGGCGCTGACCCCCGACAAGTTCTGGGTGAACCTCAACCCCGTGCAGCCCGACGTCATCATGGACAAGGAGTTCGCCAAGACCGACGCGGGCCGCATCCTGCTGGAGGCGGACCTCACCCTCAAGCACGACTACGCCGACGCCATGAACCCCGACAAGTACGAACGCGGGGAACGCTTCTGGCGCGCCGCGCCGCGTACCGTCGAGGGAGCGCCCTGCCTGCCGATCATCCGGCAGTGGATCACCCCCAAGACGGCGACGGTCCGCGAGCAGGACGGTGGCATCTACATCCTCGACGCACCGCTGAAGGTCAACATGGAGGTGGCCAGCGGTCCCGACAAGCCGCCGAACACCTGCGACATCACCGAGGCGCAGTCCAAGCAGGCCGAAGCGCTCATTCGCAGCGAGATCCTGCCGGAGGTGGAGCGCCGTGTGAACCAGGAGGCCGGCTACGCCGACCTGCGCTACGTCTACCGTTCCCGCGTCGCCGCCGAGCACGTCCGCCGCGCGGACGCCGCCCAGCCCACCGACTTCCGCACCCTCATCAACAGCAACGACGTGAAGCGCTGGCCGCTGAGGGGTGAGAACAAGGACTGGGACAAGAAGACCGTCTACGACAAGTACGTCCACTCGTTCAAGAACGGCGACTACAAGTTCGAGCGGGTCTACGACGGCAAGGTCTGGATCCTGTCCATGGGCGGGGTCGACTTCTCCAAGTCCCCCAAGCGCAACATCACACGGACCGAGTTCAACGTCCAGCACCGTGACCTGGACAGGACCACCAAGACCTCCCTGCAGACCGAGACGACACACCGCGGTACCGAAGAGGTCTTCCTCGGTTCGTCCGGTGAGCGTGGCGGCGGCGGCGATCCCACGCCGACGCCCACGCCCACGCCGACGCCGTCGGGCACCGGTACGCCCACCGAGCAGCCGACCACTCCGGCACCCGGCCCCTCCACACCCGGCGGCGACCACAGCGCGCCGCCGGCGACGAAGGACCCGGACGGCGACCTCGCCGACACCGGCAGCAGCACCCCCGTCGGCATGATCGTGGGCATCGCGGCGGTCCTCGCCGCGGCCGGCGGAGCACTGCTGTGGTGGATGCGGCGCCGCAGGACGGCGGGCGAGTAGGCCGTCCGGGGCATGAGAGGGCCCGGGGGAGGGGGGGGGGGGGAGGGGGGGGTGCAGGGGGGGGCCTCAAAGGGGGGGGCGGCCGGCCGGGGAGCGGGGTGTGGGTGCGACGGCCGGCCAGGGTGGGGTGGCGCTCCTGCTCGGGTCAGTGGCAGGTGTGAGGAGGGGTGGGCAGGGCGGTCAGCCGCGGGCCCCCGCGGTGCGGCGGCGGAAGGCGACGAAGCCGAGGCCCGCGGCGGCCAGGGACGCGGCGCCCGCACCGGCCGCGAGCAGCGCGGTGTGGTCCGTGCCGGTGTTCGGCTCGGCCCCGGCGGCGACTCCGCCCCGCGGGACGACGGTGGTCTGCGTGGTCGTGGTGGTCGCGGCCGTCTCCGTGGTCTTGGTGGTCTGGGGCGTCTTGCCCTGCGGCCGGTCGGCGAGCCAGTCCGCGCGCAGCTCACCGTTCCAGGAGAGCGTCACCTCGATCTCGGAGCCGAAGACCTGCTTGTCGACCGTCTTCTCCGTCTGGTCGACGGACATCCGGCCGACCTCCTTCTCCCCCTTGAAGATCTTCGCCGTGATGTCACCACCCTTCCGGTGCGCGATCCCCTTGTAGCCGTGCCCCAGGACCTGCCAGCCCGAGAACTCGCCGAGCCACTCCGACTCCTCCTCGCTCGTGGGCGTGGGCTCCGGCGCCGGGGTCTCGTTCTCCACGGGCTTCGGGGCCGCCTGGACCTTCGAGCCGGGGATGTACGCGGCGAATCCGCCGTCGCTCTCCAGGACGACCACGGCCTTGCCGTACGTCCAGACCTCGCGGTCGCCGTTCAGGTAGGTGAAGCCGCGGCCCTTGCCGTTCTCGATCAGCTGGAGGCCGTAGCGCCCGTCCTTCGCCCGGCCGAGTTCGAGGAGGGTGCCGTCGGCCAGCTCGTACGTCCCGGGCTCGGCGCCGGGCAGGGCGTTGCCGGTCCAGTCGAGGCTGGTGCCGTCCGGGTAGAGGACGAAGAAGGCGCCGTTGTTGTTGCCGGCCGCCGGGCGGGTGTTGGCGTCGAAGACACCGATCTTGTAGCCGCCCGTGAAGAGCTCGGCACGGTGGTGGAGCTCGTTGATCTTGTAGATCCGGGCGAGGGTGCCGTCGGTGAGGGTTTCGGTACGAACGAGAGTGCCGGCGTCGTCGATGGCGGGCTTGATGTCGATGTCGGGCTTCACCTCAGACGCCGGCCCGGTGGCCTGCTTCGGCTTCGCGTCGGCGGCGAAGGCCGTGCCGGCGGCGAAGGCCGTGCCGGCGGCGAAGGCCGTGCCGGCGGTGAGGGCCGGGGTGACGGCGACGCCCGCGAGGAGGGCGGTGGCGACGGCGGTACGGAGGGCGGTGCGCATAACGACTCCTGTGAATCGGTACAGGTCGGGTGAGGAAGAGCCGCATGCCGCTGACGTCTCGTTCGGTCGGGGCCGGTGAGTTCTGGCTGGCTGCGGAAAGAACGTTAGTGATCTTGTATCGAGGAGTCGTCCGCTCCATGTCACGGCGGTGTGACAGCGGCCACGAATCCCCTTCCGGAACCCGGGGGCTGTACAGGCCGCTACGCGCGTAGATATGCTCGACTGGTGACCATGCCCACCACTGCATCCGCAGCATCAGCTTTCGCCGACGTGACCGCGTCCGACAGTGCGCTGCGCCGCTTCCTCCACGGGCTGCCCGGCGTCGACGCCGTCGGCCTGGAGGCGCGCGCCGCGTCCCTCGGCACCCGCTCGATCAAGACCACGGCCAAGGCCTACGCCATTGACCTGGCCATTTCCATGATCGACCTGACGACGCTCGAAGGCGCGGACACCCCGGGCAAGGTCCGGGCGCTCGCCGCCAAGGCCGTCCACCCCGATCCGACCGACCGTACGACCCCGACGACCGCCGCGGTCTGCGTCTACCCGGACATGGTGGCCACCGCCAAGGCCGCCCTCAGGGGTTCCGCCGTCAAGGTCGCCTCCGTCGCCACCGCCTTCCCCGCCGGCCGCGCCGCGCTCGACGTGAAGCTGGCGGACACCCGCGACGCCGTCGCCGCCGGGGCCGACGAGATCGACATGGTGATCGACCGGGGCGCGTTCCTCGCCGGGAACTACATGAAGGTCCTCGAAGAGATCCGGGCCGTGAAGGAGGCCTCCGGCGAGGCCCGCCTGAAGGTCATCTTCGAGACCGGTGAGCTCTCGACGTACGACAACATCCGCCGCGCCTCCTGGCTCGGCATGATGGCGGGCGCCGACTTCATCAAGACCTCGACCGGAAAGGTCGCGGTCAACGCCACTCCGGCCAACACGCTCCTGATGCTGGAGGCGGTGCGCGACTTCCGCGCGCAGACCGGCGTCCAGGTGGGCGTGAAGCCCGCCGGCGGCATCCGCAACACCAAGGAAGCCATCAAGTTCCTGGTCCTGGTCAACGAGACCGTCGGCGAGGACTGGCTGGACAACCACTGGTTCCGCTTCGGTGCCTCCAGCCTGCTCAACGACCTGCTCATGCAGCGTCAGAAGCTGGCGACCGGCCGCTACTCCGGCCCCGATTACGTGACGGTGGACTGATCATCATGGCATCTGCATTCGAGTACGCACCGGCGCCCGAGTCCCGGTCCGTCGTCGACATCGCCCCCGCCTACGGCCTGTTCATCGACGGCGAGTTCGTCGAGGCGGCCGACGGCAAGGTATTCAAGACCGTCTCCCCCTCCACCGAGGAGGTCCTCGCCGAGGTCGCCCAGGCGGGCGCCGAGGACGTCGACCGCGCGGTCAGGGCGGCGCGGAAGGCGTTCGAGAAGTGGTCGGCGCTGCCCGGCTCCGAGCGCGCCAAGTACCTCTTCCGGATCGCCCGGATCATCCAGGAGCGCAGCCGTGAGCTGGCCGTCCTGGAGACCCTGGACAACGGCAAGCCGATCAAGGAGACGCGCGACGCGGACCTTCCGCTGGTCGCCGCGCACTTCTTCTACTACGCGGGCTGGGCGGACAAGCTCGACCACGCGGGCTACGGCGCGAACCCGCGCCCGCTCGGCGTGGCCGGCCAGGTCATCCCGTGGAACTTCCCGCTGCTCATGCTGGCGTGGAAGATCGCCCCGGCGCTGGCGACCGGCAACACGGTCGTCCTGAAGCCCGCCGAGACGACCCCGCTCTCCGCCCTGTTCTTCGCGGACATCTGCCGCCAGGCCGGGCTGCCGAAGGGCGTCGTCAACATCCTTCCCGGTTACGGGGACACGGGCGCCGCGCTCGTCGAGCACCCGGACGTGAACAAGGTCGCCTTCACCGGCTCGACCGCGGTCGGCAAGTCGATCGCCCGCTCCGTCGCCGGCACGCACAAGAAGGTGACCCTGGAGCTGGGCGGCAAGGGCGCGAACATCGTCTTCGACGACGCGCCGATCGACCAGGCCGTCGAGGGCATCGTCAACGGCATCTTCTTCAACCAGGGCCAGGTCTGCTGCGCGGGCTCGCGACTGCTGGTCCAGGAGTCGGTCCAGGACGAGCTGCTCGACAGCCTGAAGCGGCGGCTCTCCACGCTCCGCCTCGGCGACCCGCTCGACAAGAACACCGACATCGGCGCCATCAACTCGTCGGAGCAGCTGGCCCGCATCACCTCGCTGGTGGACCGCGGCGAGGCCGAGGGCGCAGAGCGCTGGACCGCCGCGTGCGAGATCCCGGCCGCCGGTTACTGGTTCGCCCCGACGCTCTTCACGGGCGTCACGCAGGCGCACACCATCGCCCGCGACGAGATCTTCGGCCCGGTCCTGTCGGTGCTGAGCTTCCGTACGCCGGACGAGGCCGTCGCCAAGGCCAACAACAGCCAGTACGGCCTGTCGGCCGGCATCTGGACGGAGAAGGGCTCGCGGATCCTGGCCGTGGCCAACAAGCTCCGCGCGGGTGTCGTCTGGGCCAACACGTTCAACAAGTTCGACCCGACCTCGCCCTTCGGCGGCTACAAGGAGTCGGGCTTCGGCCGCGAGGGCGGTCGCCACGGCCTGGAGGCGTACCTCGATGTCTGACCGTCTTTCCGTCTTCAAGACCTACAAGCTGTACGTGGGCGGGAAGTTCCCGCGTTCCGAGAGCGGCCGGGTGTACGAAGTGCAGGACAGCAAGGGCAAGTGGCTGGCCAACGCTCCCCTCTCCTCCCGCAAGGACGCCCGTGACGCGGTCGTCGCCGCGCGCAAGGCGTTCGGCGGCTGGTCGGGCGCGACGGCGTACAACCGCGGCCAGATCCTCTACCGCATCGCCGAGATGCTGGAGGGCCGCCGGGACCAGTTCACGGCCGAGGTCGCGGGCGCGGAGGGCCTGTCTAAGTCCAAGGCGGCCGCGGTCGTCGACGCGGCCGTCGACCGGTGGGTCTGGTACGCGGGCTGGACCGACAAGATCGCCCAGATCGTGGGCGGCGCGAACCCGGTGGCGGGCCCGTACTTTAACCTGTCGACCCCGGAGCCGACGGGCGTCGTGACGGTCGTGGCCCCGCAGGACTCGTCCTTCCTCGGGCTGGTCTCGGTGATCGCCCCGGTGATCGCGACGGGCAACACGGTCGTGGTGATCGCGTCGGAGAAGGCGCCGCTGCCGGCGCTCTCCCTCGGCGAGGTGCTGGCCACCTCCGACCTGCCGGGCGGTGTCGTGAACATCCTGTCCGGCAAGGCCGCGGAGATGGGCCCGCACCTGGCGGCCCACCAGGACGTCAACGCGATCGACCTGACGGGCGCGGACGCGGACCTGGCCCGTGAGCTGGAGATCGCGGCCGCGGACAACCTCAAGCGCGTCCTGCGCCCGCGCGCGGTGGACTTCGCGGAGTCCCCGGGCACTGAGCGGATGACGGCCTTCCTGGAGACGAAGACCGTCTGGCACCCGACGGGTTCGCTGGGCGCGAGCGGCTCGTCGTACTAACGGCCGGCGAGAGGCGGCCCCCGGGTGTCCCGGGGGCCGTTTCTCATGCCCGGCCACGCGACATGGGCGCCACTGGGGGTCCCCCCACGCCACCGGGGCGTAGGGGGAGGCACCGTCACGCTCGTCCGCACCATCGGCGGCTCACTCGGCGTCGCGACGCTCGGCGCGGTCTTCACGGCCCGGCTCGACGGGGCGGACACGTCGCTGACCCCGGCCCGGCTGCGGGAGCTTCCCGAGCCGGTACGGGAGGGGTTCGCGGCGGCGGTGACGAGCGGGCTGCACGGGGTGCTCCTGGTAACGGCCGTGCCGGCCGCGCTCGCCTTCGCCGCGGCCTGGTTCGTACGGGAGGTGCCCTCCAGGGGGCGTGGGCCACCAGCGGGTCGCGCCGGGGGCCGGCCAGGGAGCCGTCAGTTCGTCGGCAGCAGCCCCGCCACCTCGCCGACCAGCGGCAGATCGTCCAGGCCCCCGCCCTTCGTGACGTGGTCGGTCACCAGGTTGGTCCCCACCGGCTTGAAGTCGGCGACCTGGGTGCCGACCCCGTTGTCCAGCGGGTCGACCCCGGTGTTCGCCAGCGGGTCGAGCTGAAGGCTCGTCAGCGGGCCCACCGCGTGACCGGTGGCCCCGAGGGCCGCGACGGCGTCGCTGCCGGCGAGCGCTTCGACCGGCAGCGGCAGCGGGGCGGCCGCCTGGGCCGTGGCACCCATGCCGAGCACCGCCGCTCCCGCCGCCGTCGCGGTCAGCCCGGCCTTCAGTAGGGCGCCGCGGCCGGGGGTCCTGGATTTCTTGTGACGCGCCATGAGGATCCTTCGACGTCGGGTAACGACAGAGACACCGAGAGTAGTTGAGATGTGACGCTGGATACCAACCCCCTCCCTCGGGGTCCCCTGCCCGGGGGAATGCCTCACACTGGTGTCCCGTGAGTTCCCAACCGATCCCGACCCGCGTCGTCCTGCTCGCGGGCCCCTCAGGCTCCGGCAAGTCGTCCCTCGCCGCCGTCGCCGGCCTCCCGGTCCTGCGCCTCGACGACTTCTACAAGGAGGGCGACGACCCGACGCTCCCACTGGTCGCGGGCAGCGCCGACATCGACTGGGACTCCCCGCGCTCCTGGGACGCCGACGCCGCCGTCGCGGCGATCGTGGCGCTGTGCCGCACGGGCCGTACGGACATCCCCGTGTACGACCTCGCCACCAGCTCGCGTGTCGACCGCGACGCGCTGGACATCGGCCGGACCCCGCTCTTCGTGGCGGAGGGGATCTTCGCGGCGGAGATCGTGGAGCGCTGCCAGGACCTCGGGGTCCTCGCCGACGCGCTGTGTCTGCGTGGCCGCCCCTCGACGACGTTCCGCCGCCGCCTCCTGCGTGATCTCAGGGAGGGCCGCAAGTCGGTCCCGTTCCTGCTGCGCCGCGGCTGGCGCCTGATGCGCTCGGAGCGCTCCATCGTGGCCCGCCAGACGGCGCTGGGCGCCCACCCCTGTGCCAAGCGGGAGGCGTTGGGCCGCCTCGCCGCCGCCGCGGCGGGCCGCCACCGGACCCCCGCGGCGCACTGAGGCGCCCCGGGCTCGACGGCCCGGCTCACCAGGGCCGGAAACAAAAAGAGACGCGGTCGAACAAGACCCCCCGGCTTGTCCGACCGCGCTTCCCCCGTACCCCCGTACGTCCCCCCGTTCTTCCCCCGTCGCCCCCCGACCTTCAGGCCACCAGCTCGCCGAAGGACTCCTCCTCGTCACGGCCGAAGCTCAGGACCTCGTCCTCGCGCAGCCGGCGCAGGGAGCGCCAGATGCTCGACTTCACCGTGCCGACACTGATGTCCAGGATCTCCGCGATCTCCGGATCCGTACGGCCCTCGTAGTAGCGCAGCACCAGCATCGTCCGCTGGAGCTCGGGCAGCCGGGCCAGCGCCTGCCACAGCACCGCGCGCAGCTCGGTCCCCCGCATCGCGTCCGTGTCGCCCGCCGTCTCCGGCAGCTCCTCGGTGGGGTACTCGTTCAGCTTCCGCCTGCGCCACGCGCTGATGTGCAGGTTCGTCATGGTGCGGCGCAGATAGCCGCCCACGGCCGCCTTGTCACTGATCCGGTCCCAGGCCCGGTAGGTCGAGAACAGCGCGCTCTGCAGCAGGTCCTCGGCCTCGAACCGGTCACCGGTCAGGTGGTAGGCGGTGGCGTACAGGGAGGCGCGGCGTTCCTGGACGTAGGCGGTGAACTCCGCCTCCGACACCGACTGCCGCTCCCCCGTGGCCTCCCCGTACGCCGCTCCCCCGTCAGCCACGGCGACCATGTACGGCGCCTTGTGCTGACGTCCGGTGGCTCGGCCGCACCCCCGTGCTCCCCCGAGCTCTCGACTCCGCTCGAGCAGGGAGGTACCCCCGGCACCGCCGGACTTCTCCGCACTCCGCACGACGACATCGTGGAGGCGCGTGACTACTGCGCTTGAGGTGGTGCTGTGCAGTGCGTTCATCGTGCGCCCCCCGTCGGTTGGAGTGTGTCTGTCCGTGTGCCAAGAAGCTTGCCCGGGCACTTTCATCGGGGTGTCCGCCGACTGTCACAGCCCTGTCACAGGCACCGGTCCGGCCACACAGTCGAACTCAGGTGGCCGCATGCGACAGAATGGCGCCCGTGCCTTTCCTGTTGCTGATCGAGGACGACGACGCCATCCGCACGGCCCTCGAACTCTCGCTGTCACGCCAGGGCCACCGAGTGGCCACCGCGGCGACGGGCGAGGACGGCCTGAAGCTGCTCAAGGAGCAGCGGCCGGACCTGGTCGTGCTGGACGTCATGCTGCCCGGAATCGACGGCTTCGAGGTGTGCCGGCGCATCCGGCGCACCGACCAGCTGCCGATCATCCTGCTCACCGCGCGAAGTGACGACATCGACGTGGTCGTCGGCCTGGAGTCCGGCGCGGACGACTACGTCGTCAAGCCGGTCCAGGGGCGGGTGCTCGACGCCCGCATCCGGGCCGTACTGCGGCGCGGCGAGCGGGAGTCCACCGACTCGGCGACCTTCGGCTCGCTGGTCATCGACCGTTCCGCGATGACGGTGACGAAGAACGGGGAGGACCTGCAGCTCACGCCGACCGAGCTGCGGCTGCTCCTCGAACTGAGCCGGCGGCCCGGACAGGCCCTGTCGCGCCAGCAGTTGCTGCGCCTGGTGTGGGAGCACGACTACCTGGGCGACTCGCGCCTGGTCGACGCCTGTGTGCAGCGGCTGCGCGCCAAGGTGGAGGACGTGCCGTCCTCGCCGACCCTGATCCGTACCGTGCGCGGCGTGGGCTACCGGCTGGACGTCCCTGCGTGAGAAGAGCGATGTTCACCGGGCTGCGGTTCACCAGCCTGCGATTGCGGCTCGTCGTCGTCTTCGCCCTCGTGGCGCTCACGGCCGCGGTGTCCGCGTCCGGGATCGCGTACTGGCTCAACCGCGAGGCGGTGCTGACCAGGACGCAGGACGGGTCGCTGAACGACTTCCGGCAGGAGATGCAGAACCGGGCCGCGACGCTGCCGCTGCGTCCCACCGAGGACGATCTGCGGCGTACCGCCGAGCAGATGGCGAGCGGCAGCGCCGGGTACAGCGTGCTGCTGCTCGGGGAGCGGGACGCGGGCAAGCCGATCATCGGGGCCTCGAACCCGGACACCTTCACCCTGGCCGACGTACCGGAGTCGCTGCGCGTCGCGGTGGACACCGCGCGGCCGGTCAAGGAGGGCGACACCAGCCCTTACCACCTGTTCTGGCAGCGGACGCAGCGCGGTCAGACGCCGTATCTGGTCGGCGGGACGCGGATCGCCGGCGGCGGGCCCACCGGCTTCATGTTCAAGTCGCTGGAGGCCGAGCGGGCGGATCTGAACTCGCTGGCCTGGTCGTTGGGGATCGCGACGGCGCTCGCGCTCGTCGGCTCGGCCCTGCTCGCTCAGGCCGCGGCCACGACGGTGCTGCGTCCCGTGCACCGGCTGGGTGAGGCGGCTCGGCGGCTCGGCGAGGGCAAGCTCGACACCCGGCTGCGGGTCTCGGGCACGGACGAACTGGCCGATCTGTCGCGGACGTTCAACAGCGCGGCCGAGTCCCTGCAGAAGAAGGTCGCGGACATGAGCGCGCGGGAGGAGTCCAGCCGGCGGTTCGTCGCGGACATGTCCCACGAGCTGCGGACGCCGCTGACGGCGCTGACGGCCGTGACGGAGGTCCTGGAGGACGAGCAGGACTCCCTCGACCCGATGATCGCGCCGGCCGTGGCGCTCGTGGTGAGCGAGACGCGGCGGCTGAACGACCTGGTGGAGAACCTGATGGAGGTGACCCGCTTCGACGCGGGCACCGCGCGGCTCGTCCTGGACGACGTGGACGTCGCCGACCAGGTCACCGCGTGCATCGACGCCCGCGCCTGGCTGGACGCCGTGCAGCTGGACGCAGAGCGCGGGATCATGGCCCGGCTCGACCCGCGCCGGCTCGACGTGATCCTGGCGAACCTCATCGGGAACGCGCTCAAGCACGGCGGTTCGCCGGTACGGGTGGCGATCCGCACGGAGGACGGCGAGCTGGTCATCGAGGTGCGGGACCACGGCCCGGGCATCCCCGAGGAGGTTCTGCCGCACGTCTTCGACCGCTTCTACAAGGCGAGCGCGTCCCGGCCCCGGTCGGAGGGCAGCGGTCTGGGACTGTCGATCGCCATGGAGAACGCGCTGATCCACGGCGGTTCGATCACGGCCGCGAACTCGCCCGACGGCGACGGCGCGGTGTTCGTCCTGCGGCTTCCGCAGGACAGCGAGCAGGGCGAGGTGGAGAAGAGTTGAGCGGGCTTCGCCGTGCGGGAGTACGTACGGGAGGGGTGGCGGCGGCCGTCGTGCTGACCGCGCTCGCCTCCGGGTGCGGGATCAGGACGACGTCGGTACCCGTCGACGCGGGACCGGCCCCCTCGCGGGTGCCGTGCAGCGTCACGGGCGACGAGATCGCCACGCAGACGTCGGGGGTCCCGGTCCGGGTCTTCCTGCTCTGCGGGTCGCAGCTGGAGCCGGTGGACCGGCGGGCGCCGCTGCCTCAGGAGAAGGCGAACGGGGACCGGGTCGCCACCGCTTCGGCGCTGCTCGCGCAGTTGCCGGCCGAGCCGTCGGAGAACGAGCGGCAGGCCGGGTTCTCGACGGCCGTCAAGGGACCGCTGCTCGTCACCGGCGGGTACAAGGGCGATCCGGCGGGCACGCTGCGGCTGAGCCGGCAGCCGGAGGACCTGACACCGACCGCGCTGTCGCAGATCGTCTGCACGCTGGCGCACAGCTCGGCGGGCGCCGGCGAGGCGAGCGTGGTCCTCGGCGGGCCCGGTCGCTATCCGCCACGCCACTACGTGTGCACGGCCGGGCTGAGGGAACGCCCGGAGTCGGCGCCCCCGACGACGGGTGCGCCCAGCCCCTCCGCGTCCTGAAGCGGGTGTTCCGCCGCGCGGCGGAACCGACTCCGGGACGGGACGCATCTTGGGGGGCGTGCAGCGTCAAGGTTCGGGCGGCAGTGCCGCCGTGGTCGTACGCGTGGCGGGGTTCGTCCTCCTCCTCGCGCATCTGCTGCTCGTCGCCTGGGTCACGCTCCGACCACGTGACGTGGCCTGGGTGACCGCGCCGAACCTGACCCCGCTGGCGGGGATCCAGGCGGATCTCGCGCTCGGCCCGGTCGAGGCCGCCCGGCGGATCGGCGAGGGCCTGCTGCTCCTGGCACCACTCGGCGTCCTGCTGCCGATGGCCGACGGCCGCCTCCATGTGTCGCCGTGGGCCTCCCTGGCCCGTACGGTCGCCGCCGGGGCGCTCGTGTCGCTCGCCGTCGAGCTGCTGCAGACCGCCGTGCCGGGCCAGGTCGTGGACGTGGACTCGCTGCTTCTGAACACCGCGGGGGTGGCACTCGCGCATGTGCTGCTGGTGCCCGCCGGGCGGGCGCGGCTGCGCCGCAGGTGGGACGGGGCGGCCGGCCGGTCCTCCTCGGGGACCAGGCCGGGCCGGGGTTCGGCCCTGCTGCGGAACGAGGGTTCTCAGGGGTCTACCCCGACGATTCCCAGGGTCGGGATCGCCCCGTAGACCGACGCTTTGTCCCCCGGCCCCGGGCGAGTATGGAGTCATCGGAAGCCCGACGGAGCGGCTTCCGGGAGACGCTTCCCGAAGGAGCCCACCATGGCCGCACTTGCCCGCCCCCGCGAAGGCCGCATGATCGGCGGAGTGTGCGCAGCGCTGGCACGGCGCTTCGGCACCTCGGCCACCACCATGCGGGTCATCTTCCTCGTCTCGTGCCTGCTGCCCGGTCCGCAGTTCCTCCTGTACCTCGCGCTCTGGCTGCTGCTCCCGCAGGAGAAGCCGGCGAGCACGGCCTGGTAAGGGCACGCCGTACGTACACCGATGGGGCGCTCACCCGGACCGGGTGGGCGCCCCATCGGCATGCGTGCGGCGTGATCGGGTCAGCCGAGCGGCAGGGCGCCCACCGGCAGGCCGCCGAGCAGGCCGCCGACCGGGGTGCTGGCCAGCGGGCCGTTGGCGGCGTCGAGCGGGAGGTGCTGGGTGGCGGCACCCGCGGCGGCCGGCAGGGTCTTGACGCCCTGGTCGACCGACGACTGGCCGGAGAGAAGGGATTCGGCGGCGCCGTCGGGGAGCTCGGCGACGTCACCCAGCGGCACGGTCTTGGTGACCAGGCCGAGCGCGTCCGGGGTGGCGGGCAGCGACGGTGCGGCGGTGGCCGTGCCGGCGGCGGCAGCGGCGAAAGCGGCACCGAGAGCGGCGACACCGAGCGTCTTGGCGGCAGACTGCTTCATCAGAAAATCATCCTTGGGGATCTTGGGGATCTTCGAGCTTCGAGGAAAGCAGGAATTCGGGGAATGCAGAGCGGCTTTGCAACTTAGCCACCGGATGACACTCCCGCAAACACCGAAAGGCGGCCGAGCAGATGTTCCCCGGCCGCCCCGCTCCTGCCCCGAAGCCCGCCCTCAGCCCGCCCGGGAGGAAGACTCGCTGGTCGTGGCAGTCTGCCGGAACAGCCATTCGGACTTCAGCTCGGCATATCCGGGCTTGATCACGTCATTGATCATGGCCAGACGTTCATCGAAAGGAATGAACGCTGATTTCATCGCATTGACCGTGAACCACGCCATGTCGTCGAGCGTGTAGTCGAATGCCTCGACCAGCTGCTCGAATTCCCGGCTCATACTCGTACCGCTCATCAGGCGGTTGTCGGTGTTGACCGTGGCACGGAAATGCAGCTTGCGGAGCAGGCCGATGGGGTGTTCCGCGATGGAGTCCGCCGCGCCGGTCTGGAGGTTGGAGGTCGGGCACATCTCCAGCGGGACGCGCTTGTCCCTGACGTACGCCGCGAGCCGGCCGAGCCGCACCGAGCCGTCGTCGGCGACCTCGATGTCGTCGATGATCCGCACGCCGTGGCCGAGCCTGTCGGCGCCGCACCACTGCAGGGCCTGCCAGATGGACGGCAGGCCGAAGGCCTCGCCGGCGTGGATCGTGAAGTGGTTGTTCTCCCGCTTGAGGTACTCGAAGGCGTCGAGGTGGCGGGTGGGCGGGTAGCCGGCCTCGGCGCCCGCGATGTCGAAGCCGACGACGCCGGAGTCGCGGTAGCGGTTGGCGAGTTCGGCGATCTCCAGGGCGCGGGCGGCGTGCCGCATCGCCGTCAGCAGCGCGCCCACCCGGATGCGGTGGCCGTTCGCCCTGGCCTGGCGCTCGCCCTCGCGGAAGCCCTCGTTGACCGCCTCGACGACCTCCTCCAGGGTGAGTCCGGCCTCCAGGTGCTGCTCGGGGGCGTAGCGCACCTCGGCGTAGACGACACCGTCCTCCGCGAGGTCCACCGCGCACTCGGCAGCGACGCGGACGAGGGCCTCGCGGGTCTGCATGACGGCGCAGGTGTGCGCGAAGGTCTCCAGATAGCGCTCCAGGGAGCCGGAGTCGGCGGCCTCGCGGAACCAGATGCCGAGCTTGTCCGGTTCGGTCTCGGGGAGGTTGGCATAGCCCTGCGCGAGGGCGAGTTCGATGATCGTGCCGGGGCGCAGTCCGCCGTCGAGGTGGTCGTGGAGGAGCACCTTCGGGGCGCGGCGGATCTGGTCCGCGGTGGGGACGTTGGGGGTCTGGCTCGTCATTTCCGCACTCTAGCCCCTACGCGCGTAGAGCGCCCCTCCTCAACTCGCTTGTCGATACACAACAGTGACCGCGCGTACGGATGGCGTACACCTCGGCTTCTGAGACTGTTCTGCCATGGCGCACTCCGCACTCGTAGGGGCTGTCGGCAGCCGGACACCCCGGCTCGGACGGCCCGTCGGCGCATCGCACCCCGGTACGGCGGTGGGCGGTGTGGTCCTGCTTCTTCCCGACGGCGAGGTGGCGTCCGCGCGGGGCGCCTCGCTCCGGGCGCACGCGGCGCTGCTGCCGCTGGGCCGCCGACTGGCCAGGGCGGGCCTGCAGGACGGCCTGGTGGCGCATGTGGTGCGCTACCGGGGGCGGGGCTGGAACGGCACGGACGCCCAGTTGGCCTCGGACGCCTCCTGGGCGGTGGCGGAGGCGGTACGGCGCTACGGCGACGTCCCGGTCTGCCTGGCAGGCCACGGGATGGGCGCGCGGGCCGCGCTGCGTGCGGCCGGACACGCGGCCGTCGACGCGGTGCTCGCGCTCGCGCCGTGGCTGCCGGAGGACGACGTGGCGGCCGAGCCCGAGCCCGTGCGCCAGCTGGTCGGGCGCCGGATCCTGATCGTGCACGGCACGAACGACGCCCGGACGGATCCGGAGCTGTCGTACCGGCTGGCGGAACGGGTGAAGAAGGCGAACCGCGACACGTGCCGCTTCGAGGTGCACACCGACGGCCACGCGCTGCGCCAGTACCACGGCGAAATCCACGCCCTGGCCGCCGACTTCGTCCTCGGCTCCCTCTTCGCCCGCTCGTTCGCCCGCCCGGTCGCGGACGCGCTCGCGGCTCCGCCGCCGCTGGGACTGCGGATGCCGCTGGCGGCGGGCTTCGGCCGCGCCCCGCGCCGCCGGGCGAGACTTTGACGACAGGGTCTGGGAGATACCTATTCGGGCAGGAGGCTCCCCCGCTTGCTCAGCAGGAAGCGCTTGAAGGCCGCCACCGGTGCCGTGTCCGGGTGGCCGTCGAGCCAGGCGACACCGATCTCGCGCACCGCGCGCGGGGCCGTGACCGTGAGCTCGACGACGCCGGGGCGCGGGACCGCGGGCGGCGGCAGCAGCGCGACGCCGAGGCCCGCCGCGACCAGGCCGCGGAGGGTCTCGGCCTCCTCGCCCTCGAAGGCGACACGCGGGGTGAAACCGGCCTCCGCGCACAGGTCGTCGGTGATGCGCCGCAGCCCGTAGCCGGGCTCCAGGGTCACGAAGGTCTCCTCCGCCGCCTCCGCGAGCCGGACCCGCTTGCGGGAGGCGAGCCGGTGGTCGTCCGGGACGACCAGCCGCAGGCGCTGCTCGTCCAGGCGGCGGGCCACGAGGTCCGGCGCGTCCGGGACGGGAGAGGTCAGGCACAGGTCCAGGTCCCCGGCCCGCAGCCGTTCGATCATCGCCTCGCCGTAGTTCTGGACGAGGGTGAAGCGGACTCGGGGGTGGTCGACCCGGAAGGCGCGGATGAGCCCGGGGACGGTCTCGGAGCCCATGGTGTGCAGGAACCCGAACGCGACCCGCCCCGCCGCCGGGTCCGCGTCGGCCCGTACGGAGTCCGCCGCCCGCTCCACCTCGGCGAGGGCCCGCTCGGCGGAGGCCAGGAACGTCCGGCCGGCCGGGGTGAGCGAGACCGTACGGCCCCTCCGGGCGAAGAGGGCCACCCCCAGGTCCTGTTCGAGCCGGACCATCGCCCGTGAGAGCGTCGACTGCGGCACCCCCATCTCGGCCGCAGCCCTGGTCACATGCTCGTGGCGGGCCACCGCCGCGAAGTACGCGAGCCGTGGCGCGAGCAGCAGCCCCATGTCTTCTTCGTAACTACTCGGTGACAGCCGACCCTGTGACCTGTACTCATGCACCATGGGAACGATTACATCAGTTCCATGCATTGGACGCATGAAACGAATCGTCCTACGTTCGAGACATGCCTTCCGCCAGTACCAAGGCGGCCGCCACCAGCACGGTCGCCGACACCCGTCTCGCCCCCGGAGCCCCCGGTCACCGCCGGATGAGTTTCGCGCTCTTCGCCGCCGGCCTCGCCGCCTTCGCGCTCCTCTACTCCACCCAGGCCCTCCTTCCCGCGATCTCCGCCGAGTTCGGCGCCACCGCCTCCGCCGCCTCCTGGACGGTCTCCGCCGCGACCGGCGCCCTCGCCCTCCTCGTCCTCCCGATGAGCGCCCTCTCGGAGCGCTTCGGCCGGCGCACGATGATGACCGCCTCGCTCTCCGTCGCGGTCGCCGTCGGACTGCTCGTCCCGTTCGCCCCGAGCCTGGAGTGGCTGGTCGCCCTGCGCGCGGTCCAGGGCGCGGCACTCGCGGGTCTGCCGGCCTCCGCGATGGCGTTCCTCGCCGAGGAGGTACGGCCCAAGGCGCTGATCGCCGCGATCGGCCTCTTCGTCGCGGGCAACTCGATCGGCGGGATGAGCGGCCGCATCGTCACCGGCTGGGTGGCGCAGATGTGGGGCTGGCGCGCCGGCCTCCTCGCGGTCGGTCTGATGGCGGTGGCCTGCGCGGTCGCCTTCCGGGTCCTCATCCCCGAGGCCCGCCACTTCACGCCGGGTTCGCTCAACCCGAAGGCGCTCGCGGCGACGGTCCGCACGCATCTCGCCGACCCGCTGCTGATGCGTCTGTACGCGATCGGCGCCCTGTTCATGACGGTCTTCGGCGCGGTCTACACCGTCATCGGCTACCGCCTGGTCGAGGCCCCGTTCTCGCTCCCCCAGGGCGTCATCGGCTCGATCTTCCTGGTCTACCTGGTCGGTACGGTCTCCTCGGCGGCGGCCGGGAAGCTCGTCGGCCGGCTCGGCCGGCGCGGGGCCCTCTACCTGACCGTCGGCACCACCGCGGCCGGTCTGCTGCTCTCGCTCTCCGACGCCCTCGCCGCCGTCCTGCTCGGCCTGGTCCTGATCACGGCCGGCTTCTTCGCCGGGCACGCGGTCGCCTCCTCCTCGGTGAGCCGGACCGCGACGACGGGCCGTGCGCAGGCCTCGGCGCTCTACCAGTCCGCGTACTACATCGGCAGCAGCGTGGGCGGCACGCTCGGCGCGATCGCCTTCCACTCCGGCGGCTGGGCGGGCACGGTCCTCCTGGGTCTCGTCGCGGTCCTCGGCGTCGTGTCGATCACGCTCTACGGCAGCCACAGCGCGCGGGTCGAGGCGCGGAACCTCTCGCTGCGTACCGCGCACTGAACCGAGACCGGATCCGTACAACCAGAACGCTCCCCCGCTCGTCCTGAGTCGTAGGACCCCAGGGGGAGTTGGTGATCATGAACGGGATAAGGAAGCGCGCCGGGATCGTCCTCGGCATCACCTCGATGGTGGTGCCGCTGACGGTGGCACTCGGCGCGGGGACGGCCCAGGCGGCGTCGTGCAACGTGACGACGGGGCCGTACCAGAAGCAGGTGGAGAGGTTTCTCGGGCGGACGGCGGACGGCAGGCAGTCGCTCGCCGACTGCAAGGCCGTCCAGTCGTTCCAGCGCAAGCACGGCATCACCCCGACCATGGGGTACGCCGGGCCGCTGACCTGGCGGTCGATGAACACGATGCTGGAGCAGAAGGCCGCCGGCAAGAACCCGAACAAGGCGGGGAAGTGCCCGACGAACAAGGGCCGGATCGCCTGTGTCGACCTGACACGGCAGCTGAGCTGGATCCAGGACGGCAAGAAGCTGAAGTACGGTCCGGTGCCGGTCCGTACGGGCAAGGACGGGACCGAGACCCGCACCGGCGCCAGGAAGATCTACTGGCGCAAGATCAACCACTGGTCGACGATCTACCACGTCTCGATGCCGTACTCGCAGTTCTTCGACGGCGGACAGGCCTTCCACTCCACGACCAAGTCCATGTGGAACCCGCCGGGTTCGGGCGGCTGCGTCAACATGCGTCCGGCCGACGCCAAGGCGTACTGGAACCTGCTCAGGAACGGGGACGACGTGTACGTCTACGGGCGGAAGCCCGGAACCTGACCCGCGCTGTCAGAGGGCTGCGGTAGCTTCCCCTCATCGGCACAGCACCGGTGCCGATGAGGGGCGACTGGGGTGGACGTTCATGAGTGACCTGGCAACGGCGGACCGGAACTCCGAGCTGGAGAAGTACCGCACGGAGCTGACCGGTTACTGCTACCGGATGCTCGGCTCGTCGTTCGAGGCCGAGGACGCCGTGCAGGACACGATGGTCCGCGCCTGGCGGTCGCTCGACTCCTTCGAGGGACGCTCCTCGCTCCGCTCCTGGCTCTACCGCATCGCGACGAACGTGTGCCTGGACGCGCTCAACGCGGGGAACAAGCGGGCCCGGCCGATGGATCTGACGGCCGCCACACCGGTCGCCCAGGCGCAGCTGAACGCCCGGCCGGAGATCACCTGGCTGGAGCCGGTCCCGGACGGACGGGTGCTGCCGTCCGTGGCCGACCCGGCCGAGACCGCGGTCTCCCGTGAGACCGTGCGCCTCGCGTTCGTCGCCGCCCTGCAGCACCTGCCGCCGAAGCAGCGGGCCGTGCTGATCCTGCGCGAGGTGCTGGCCTGGAAGGCGAGCGAGGTCGCCGAGCTGCTCGACACCTCGGTCGCCTCGGTCAACAGCGCGCTGCAGCGGGCGCGCGCCACGATCGCCGAGAACGAACCGGCGGTCTCGGACGCGGCGGATCCGCTGGACGAGGAGCAGAAGCAGCTTCTGGAGCGCTATGTCGCGGCCTTCGAGGGGTACGACATGAAGGCGCTGACCGCGCTCCTCCACGAGGACGCGACGATGTCCATGCCGCCGTACGACCTCTGGCTGCGCGGCCACGACGACATCGTGGGCTGGATGCTCGGGGTCGGCGACGTCTGCCGCGGCTCGAAGCTGGTGCCGACCGTGGCGAACGGCTCGCCCGCGTTCGCGCACTACCACCCGGACCCGGAGGGCGGGTACAGCCCGTGGGCCCTGATCGTCCTGGAGGTGCGGGACGGCAAGGTCGGCGGGATGGACTTCTTCCTGGACACCAAGCGGTGGTTCCCGCTCTTCGACCTTCCGGAGCGGCTCCCGGCGTAAGGGCCCCCGTCACAGGACCTCGGCGAGCCCGACCAGGTCGAGGAGGAGCCGCAGCTCCCCGCCGGCCCCCCGGAACGTGAGCCGATGCCCGAGGCGCCCGGCGGTGAGCTTCAGCCGGGCAAGAGCCTCCACGGCGGCGAGGTCGGTGTGCGTCAGCCCGCCGACCTCGCAGATCACGTCGGCGGGTGGCACCCTTTCGAGCACGGCGCAGAGCCGGGCGACCTCGTCGGGGGTGGCACGGGAGGCGAGGGTGAGTACGAGCGGTCGACTGGTGTCCACACCAGGGAGACCCTTGCCGCGGCCGGAACTCATCGGCGGGCCGGGCCGCGGCGGGCCGGGCGGCGCCTAGATCGGGAACGTGCTGGTGTCGATCGTCAGGTCGAAGGGGTCGGGGAGGTGGATCTCCTCGCCGAACTTCACGGCGCGCAGCACCCGGTAGACGTCGCTCCGCGGTTCGCCGAACAGCGTCACCGTCGGGCCACCGGGTGCCCACCGATCGATGAGCAGATACAGCGGCACGCCTGCCGTGGCGTATCCGGCCGCTTTGCTGATGCGGTCATGATTGGCGTTCGACTGCGACGTGATCTCGACAACGAGCTCGGCTGCCGTGGCCGGGATGTAGTGGCCAGGTTCGTCGAGAGCCACTTCGGGGGTCACCAACAGGTCTGGAATGTACATCCCCGAGCGGGTCGGGATGGCAACCGCCTGAGTCTGATAGACGCCCCAATCCTCGGGAATTGCCTGATACAGCCGACGCTGGAGCTTGTTGGCGATGCCGTTGTGCTGGTTGGCGGGCGAAGGCGCCACGGTGATGATCCCCTCGATGATCTCCACCTTGCAGCCCTCGGGCCAGTCCATCTCATGCCAGAGACGGACGAGGTCGTCCCAGCCCTGCCCGGGCTCGACGGCGAGTGCGCTCATGGTGTGCTCCTCAGTCGGTCGTCACCGATCCCAGCATGCCGAACGGGACCGGCGGTGGTCCACCGGTCCCGTTCACCCGAAGGTGTCAGAGGCATATCCCTCAGGCGATACGGTCAAGCACGATCGGGTTCGGGGTGAACGCCGTGCCCTCCGCGGCGATGTCCCAGGCCGCGTCGAGGGAGTTCAGGGCGTAGTCGAACTTCTCCGGCGTGTCCGTGTGGAGCGTCAGCAGGGGCTGGCCCGCCGTGACCGTGTCACCCGGCTTGGCGTGCAGTTCGACGCCCGCGCCCGCCTGGACCGGGTCCTCCTTGCGGGCGCGGCCGGCGCCGAGGCGCCAGGCGGCGATGCCGATGTCGTACGCGTCGAGGCGGGTCAGGACGCCCGACGAGGCCGCGGTCACGACGTGCTGCTCGCGGGCGACCGGCAGGGTCGCGTCCGGGTCGCCGCCCTGCGCCGCGATCATGCGGCGCCAGACGTCCATCGCCGAGCCGTCCGCCAGCGCCTTCGCCGGGTCCGCGTCCTTGATCCCGGCCGCGTCGAGCATCTCGCGCGCCAGCGCGATCGTCAGCTCGACGACGTCCGCCGGGCCGCCGCCCGCGAGGACCTCGACCGACTCGCGGACCTCGAGGGCGTTGCCGGCGGTCAGGCCGAGCGGGGTCGACATGTCGGTGAGCAGCGCGACCGTCTTCACACCGCTGTCCGTGCCCAGGCCGACCATCGTCGAGGCGAGCTCGCGCGCGTTCTCGATGGTCTTCATGAAGGCGCCGGAGCCGACCTTCACGTCCAGGACCAGCGAGCCCGTGCCCTCGGCGATCTTCTTCGACATGATCGAGGAGGCGATCAGCGGGATGGCCTCCACCGTGCCGGTGACGTCCCGCAGCGCGTAGAGCTTCTTGTCCGCCGGCGCCAGACCGTCGCCCGCCGCGCAGATGACCGCGCCGGTGGTGTCCAGGACGTGCAGCATCTCCTCGTTGGAGAGCAGCGCGCGCCAGCCGGGGATCGACTCCAGCTTGTCCAGCGTGCCGCCGGTGTGGCCGAGGCCCCGGCCCGAGAGCTGCGGCACGGCCGCGCCGCAGGCGGCGACGAGCGGGGCCAGCGGGAGGGTGATCTTGTCGCCGACACCGCCGGTGGAGTGCTTGTCAGAGGTGGGGCGGGAGAGCGAGGAGAAGTCCATGCGCTCGCCGCTCGCGATCATCGCGGCGGTCCAGCGGGCGATCTCCGTGCGGTTCATGCCGTTGAGCAGGATGGCCATGGCCAGGGCGGACATCTGCTCGTCGGCGACCTCGCCGCGGGTGTAGGCGTCGATGACCCAGTCGATCTGCTCCGGGCTCAGCTCGCCCTTGTCCCGCTTGGTGCGGATGACGGAGATGACGTCCATGGTGGTGCCTCTTTCTACGCGCATAGAGGGGAAAGGAGGAGCGGCCCTTCCCATCGTGCCGGAAGGGCCGCTCCGCGGTCTTACTTCTCGAGGTGGTCCGGGCCGAAGGCCTGCGGGAGCATCTCGGCGAGGGTGACGAACCCGGCCGGGGTCTCCAGGACGAGTTCGGGGCCGCCGAACTCGTACAGCAGCTGCCGGCACCGCCCGCACGGCACCAGGGCCTCGCCCTGGCCGTCCACGCAGACGAAGTGGGTCAGCCTGCCGCCGCCGGTGGCCTGGAGCTGCGAGACGAGCCCGCACTCCGCGCACAGCCCGAGGCCGTACGAGGCGTTCTCCACGTTGCAGCCGGAGACCACCCGCCCGTCGTCGACGAGCGCGGCGGCGCCGACCGGGAAGCCGGAGTACGGGGCGTAGGCACGGGACATGGCGTCCCGGGCCGTCACCCGCAGCAGCTCCCAGTCGGGCGCCAGGGCGCTGGGCGTCACTTGCCCTCGCCCTTGCGGTAGCGCATGCCGTCCGCCTTGGGCATCCGCAGGCGCTGTGCGGAGAGCGACAGCACCAGCAGGGTCACCACGTACGGCGTGGCGCTGACGAACTCGACCGGGACCGTCTCGGTACCGAGGTACCAGATGAAGACGCCGACGCCGATGACGATGGCGATCGAGGAGGTGATCCAGCGCTTCTTGTACGCCTTCCAGGCCGCGATCGCGACGAGGACCGCGAAGAGCAGCAGGAGCAGCGCGTGCACGGAGTCGCCGCCGCTGCGCAGCTGGAGCGCGTCCGCGAAGCCGAACAGGCCCGCGCCCATCGCCAGGCCGCCCGGCCGCCAGTTGCCGAAGATCATCGCCGCGAGGCCGATGTAGCCACGGCCACCGGTCTGGCCCTCGTTGTAGATGTGCGAGGTGACCAGCGACAGGAAGGCGCCGCCGAGACCGGCCATACCGCCGGAGACGATCACGGCGATGTACTTGTACTTGTAGACGTTGACGCCGAGGGACTCGGCGGCGATCGGGTTCTCGCCGCAGGAGCGCAGGCGCAGACCGAACGAGGTCTTCCACAGCACGAAGTACGTACCGATCACCAGCAGCACGGCGAGGATCGTGACCAGCGACAGGTTGGTGACCAGACCGCCGAGGATGCCGGCGATGTCCGAGATCAGGAACCAGTGGTGCTTCTCGATGTCGGCCAGCCAGTCGGACAGGCCCGGGATCGTGATCGAGGTGATGTCCTCGGACGGCGGGGACTGCTTGGGGCTGCCGCCCTTGGCCGCGGCCTCGCCGGTGTTGAACCACAGCTTGGCGAAGTAGCTGGTGACACCGAGCGCCAGGATGTTGATCGCGATACCGGAGATGATGTGGTCGACGCCGAAGGTGACGGTGGCGACCGCGTGCAGCAGACCGCCGAACATGCCGCCCAGGACACCGGCGAGGATGCCGATCCAGGGGCTGGTCTGCCAGCCGGCCCAGGCACCGAAGAAGGTGCCGAGGATCATCATGCCTTCGAGGCCGATGTTGACCACGCCCGCGCGCTCGGCCCACAGACCGCCGAGACCGGCGAGGCCGATCGGCACGGCGAGCGAGAGCGCGGCGCTGATCTGGCCGGCCGAGGTGAGGTCCTGCGCGCCGGTGATGGCGCGGACTGCGGAGAGGGCGATGAGCCCGCCCGCGACGATCAGCAGGATCACGGGCAGCGAGAGGCGGGTGCGGCCGCCCTTGCCGCGGGCCGCCTTGGGCGCGGCGGGCGGCGGGGTGGAAGTCGCCGTGGCGGTCACGCCGACACCTCCGTCGTGTTGTTGGAACGGGCCTGGGCCGCGAGCTTCTCGCCGACCTGACGCTGCTGGCGCTTGATGCCGTAGCGGCGGACGACTTCGTAGGCGATGACGACGCAGAGGACGATGACGCCCTGCATGACGCCGACGATCTCCCTGTCGTAGTCCTCGAACTCCAGCTGCTGGCCGCCGCGCTCCAGGAAGGCCCAGAGGATCGCGGCGAGCGCGATGCCGACCGGGTTGTTGCGGCCGAGCAGCGCGATGGCGATACCGGTGAATCCGATGCCGACCGGGAACCCGCCGCCGTACTCGTAGGACTCGTTGAGCAGCGTCGGCATGCCGATCAGACCGGCCATACCGCCGGAGATCAGCATCGACGTGACGACCATCTTCTTGACGTTGACACCGCTGGCCGCGGCGGCCGTGTCGGACTGACCGACGGTGCGCAGGTCGAAGCCGAAGCGGGTGCGGGCGAGCGTGAACCAGAACGCGACGCCGGCGATGGCGGCGATCACGACGAAACCGATGATCGGGGTCGGCGTGGTCGGGAACTCGAAGAAGTGCGAGGACTCCGGCAGCGGGCTGGTGGCGACCTCGGTGCCGGCCTCGTCCAGGTGGCCGAGGCGGCCGGGCTGGAGGAGGTAGCCGATGATCGCGGTCGCGATGAAGTTCAGCATGATCGTCGAGACGACCTCGCTGACACCCCGGGTGGTCTTGAGGACACCGGCGATGCCCGCCCACATGGCGCCGACGATCATCGCGGTGATGATGATCAGCGGGATCTGGACGATGCCCGGCAGGGTCAGCGCGCCACCGACGGCGGCGGCGAAGAAGGCGGCGAGACGGTACTGACCGTCGACACCGATGTTGAACAGGTTCATGCGGAAGCCGATGGCCACCGCGAGGCCCGCCAGGTAGTACGTCGTCGCCTTGTTGATGATGTAGACCTGGCTGTCCGACTTGATGCCGTAGTCGAACATGATCCCGAAGGCGCTGAACGGCTCCTTGCCGGTGGCCGCGAGCACCAGGGCGGTGATCAGGAAGGCGGCGACGATCGCGAGCAGCGGCGCCGCGATGCCCAGGAGCACCCGCTCCTTGTCGAACTTCTTCATCGGGCCTCGTCCTCCGGGCCGTCGGTGCCCTCAGGGCTCTCATCGTGCTCAAGGTGACCGGCGGCGGCGCCGGTCATGGCCGAGCCCAGCTCCTCCGGGGTGATGGTCGCCGGGTCGGCGTCGGCCACCAGACGCCCGCGGTACATCACGCGCAGGGTGTCGGAGAGGCCGATCAGCTCGTCCAGGTCGGCGGAGATCAGCAGGACCGCCAGGCCCTCCCGGCGCGCCTCGCGGATCTGGTCCCAGATCTGCGCCTGCGCGCCGACGTCCACACCCCGGGTGGGGTGCGCGGCGATCAGCAGCTTGGGGTCGTGGCTCATCTCGCGGCCGACGATCAGCTTCTGCTGGTTGCCGCCGGAGAGGGAGGCCGCGGTGACGTCGATGCCGGGGGTGCGGACGTCGTACTCGCGGACGATCCGCTCGGTGTCCTTGCGGGCGGCCTTGAGGTCGAGGATGGCGCCCTTGGAGTTGGGCTTCTCGGTGACGTGGCCGAGGATCCGGTTCTCCCAGAGGGGGGCCTCCAGGAGCAGACCGTGCCGGTGGCGGTCCTCGGGGATGCAGCCGATGCCGTCCTCGCGACGCTTGCGCGTCGGCGCGTGGGAGATGTCCGCGCCGTCGAGGGTCACCACACCGCGGTCCGCGTTGCGCATGCCCATGATCGTGTCGACGAGCTCGGACTGGCCGTTGCCCTCGACACCGGCGATGCCGAGCACCTCACCCTTGTGGATGGTGAAGGTGATGCCGCCGAGGACCGCGCGGACCACACCGTCGGGGTCGACGGCGCTGAGCGACAGGTCCCGGACCGTCAGCATCGGCACGTCCGTGACCGTCGACTCGCGGGTCTCCGGCGACGGGAGCTCGGCGCCGACCATGAGCTCGGCCAGCTGCTTGGTCGTGGTGTGCCTCGGGTCGGCGGTGCCGACCGTGGTGCCGCGGCGGATGACGGTGATCTCGTCGGCGACCGACAGGACCTCGCCCAGCTTGTGCGAGATGAAGATGACCGTCAGGCCCTCCGCCTTGAGCTCGCGCAGGTTGTCGAAGAGCGCGTCGACCTCCTGCGGGACGAGCACGGCGGTCGGCTCGTCGAGGATCAGGGTGCGGGCGCCGCGGTAGAGGACCTTGAGGATCTCCACGCGCTGACGGTCGGCCACACCGAGGTCCTCGACGAGCGCGTCGGGGCGGACGCCGAGACCGTACGCGCCGGAGATCTCCTTGATCTTGGCGCGGGCCTTGTCACCGATGCCGTACAGCTTCTCGGAGCCGAGGACGACGTTCTCGAGGACCGTGAGGTTGTCCGCGAGCATGAAGTGCTGGTGCACCATGCCGACGCCGCGGGCGATGGCGTCGCCGGGGCTGTGGAACGTCACCTGCTCGCCGTCGACCGTGATGGTGCCCTCGTCCGGCTTCTGCATGCCGTAGAGGATCTTCATCAGGGTCGACTTGCCCGCGCCGTTCTCGCCCACGAGGGCGTGCACGGTGCCGCGGCGCACGGTGATGTCGATGTCGTGGTTGGCCACGACTCCGGGGAAACGCTTGGTGATGCCGCGGAGTTCTACGGCGTTGGGACTGCTGGGGCTGGAGGCTTTGATGACGCACTCTCCTAGGCAGGGAGCGTGAGGAGGGGAAGAGGCCGGTGCGCAGACGCTGTCGGTGGCGAAAAATACCCTGCACGACGGACGCTACGCGCGTAGCTTTTGGAAAATCGTGCAACTGCCCACGGGCAGACGTGTGAAGGGGGCCCGGAGTGTCGGCCGAAGCCGCTCTCCGGGCCCCCTCCGACGGATGTCAGAGGGTCGTGGCGACCTTGATCTGACCGTCGACGATCTTCTTCTTGGCCTCGTCGATCTGGGCCTGGATGTCGGTGAGGTGGCCACCGGTGGTGGTCAGGGAGACACCGTTCTCGGCGAGCGAGTAGACGTGCGTGCCGGTCATCGGCTTGCCGTCCTGGACGGACTTGACGAGCTCGAAGACGCCGGTGTCGACGTTCTTGACGACCGAGGTCAGGATCGAGCCGGCGTACTTGGACAGGGCCGGGTCCTTGGCCTGGTCCGAGTCGACACCGATCGCCCAGGTGCCGGGCTTGGCGGCGACGGCCTCGATGGCGCCGGCGCCCGAGCCGCCCGCGGCGGCGTAGATGACGTCGATGCCCTTGTCGAGCATGCCCTTGGCGGCGGCCTTGCCCTTGTCCGGGGCGCCGAAGCCGGACATGTCCGTGCCGGTCGACAGGTACTGGATCGTGACCGTGGCGTCCGGCTTGGTGTCCTTGACACCCTGCTGGAAGCCGGCGGCGAACTTCTTGATCAGCGGAATGTCGACACCGCCGATGAAGCCGATCTTGCCGTCCTTGGACTTCAGCGCGGCCGCGACACCGGCGAGGTACGAGCCCTGCTCCTCGGTGAAGACGATCGAGTCGACGTTCTTCGCCTCGGAGACCGAGTCGACGAGGCCGAAGGTGGTGTTCGGGAACTTGGCAGCGGTCTTGTCGATCGCGTCCTTGTAGGCGAAGCCGACACCGATGACCGGGTTGAAGCCACCCTCGGCGAGGGAGGTGAGGCGCTGCTCGCGGTCGGCCGGGGTCTCACCGGTCTTGGCGGTGAGCTCCTTGGTCTCGACACCGAGGTCGGCCTTGGCCTTGTCGAGGCCGCGGGCGGCGGAGTCGTTGAACGAGTTGTCGCCACGGCCACCGACGTCGTACGCCATGCCGACCTTGATGGTGTCCGAGTCGGATGCGGACTCGGTGGACGACTCACCGCAAGCGGTGGCGGTGAGAGCGAGGGCCGCGGTCGCAACGGACGCGGAAACGATCTTGGATACCCGGCGCAAGAGGAGGGTCCCTTCGAGACTGACCGAAAGCGCCTCTTCCGGCGCTGGTTTCGCGTGGATCGTAACGCGCGTAGATGTCAGTTAAAGACCCGTTCATGAGTCGTTATCGGATCGTCGCGAACCGGCCAGAAGGACGACCGACGGCGTCCGACCCGGCACGACCGGTTATACCCGCTGGTGCGGGCGTTCGACCCGGGCCCGCGCGACGGCGCGCGGACCGCTGGGCCGAACGTGCGCAGGCCACTGGGCCGGACGTGCGCAGGCCGCTGCGCCGACCGGGCGAACCCGTCCGGGCGCGTCAGAGCCGCGGTGCGGCGTCGAGCAGGGCCGCCGCGGTGAACAGCTCGACACCCACCGCGATGGCCCGCTCGTCCACGTCGAAGTCGCCCGCGTGCAGGTCCCGGCGTGTCGGGTCGCCGGGGGTACGGACACCCAGGCGGGCCATCGCGCCGGGGACGTGCTCCAGGTACCAGGAGAAGTCCTCGCCGCCGAGGCTCTGCTCGGTGTCCTCGACCTGCTCCGCTCCCCGGCGGGCGGTCATGGCCTCCCGGAGCAGTTCGGTGATGACCGGGTCGTTGACGACCGGGGGGACCCCGCGGACGTAGTTGATGGTCGACTTGGCGCGGTGGAGGGTGGCGATCTCGTCGATCGCCGCGTGGACCAGGTCCGGGGCGTCGCGCCAGGCGGGCAGGTCGAGGCAGCGGACCGTGCCGGAGAGTTCGGCGTGCTGCGGGATGACGTTGCAGGCGTGGCCGGCCTCGATACGGCCCCAGGTGACCGCGAGGCCCGAGCGGGCGTCCACCCGGCGGGCGAGCAGGGCCGGAACGTCGACGGCGATCCGGGCGGCGGCCGTGACCAGGTCCGTGGTGAGGTGCGGGCGGGCCGTGTGGCCGCCGGGGCCGTCGAGGGTGACTTCGAGACGGTCGCAGGCGGAGGTGATGGGCCCGGGGCGCAGACCGATCCGGCCCGCGTCCACCTTCGGGTCGCAGTGCACGGCGATGATCCGGCCGACCCCGTCCAGGACGCCGTACTCAATGGCGTCGGCGGCGCCGCCGGGCAGCACCTCCTCGGCGGGCTGGAAGATCAGCCGTACCGGGTTGGGGAGCAGCCCCTGCCGGTCGAGCTCGGCGAGGACGAGCCCGGCGCCCAGCACGGTGGTGGTGTGGACATCGTGTCCACATGCGTGGGCCCGATTGGGCACGGTGGAGCGGTACGCGACGGTCTTGACGTCCGGAATGGGCAGCGCGTCGAGGTCGGCGCGGATCGCCAGCATGGGCCGTGCCCGCCCCACCCGTGGCCCGCCGTCACCCTTGTCCGAGCTTCGCCCCCCTCCTGAAGTGCCGATGTCGCACACCAGGCCCGTGCCCGCCGGGAGGATCTTCGGCGCGAGTCCCGCGGCCTCCAGCCGGGCCTTCACGGCCGCGGTCGTCCGGAACTCCTGGTTGCCGAGCTCGGGGTGCATGTGCAAGTCGCGGCGGAACGCGATCAGTTCGGCGCGCAGCGGCGCGGACAGCGTTCCGGGCAGAGCGACGGAGCCGGGCTCACGGGACTTCAACTGGTTCACCTTTTGAAGGGTAGGCCCCTTCAAAGATCAACTGCCCGTTGATCACGAAAAGTTCAGCCCGATAGGGGAAAGAATCTCGGTTTACCAGGCTTGACGACCATCCGTTGTGGGTAAGCTCACCCGAATTCGAGCCGTTGTGGGGTCTGGGTGGCCTGAGCCCTCTGGGCGGTCAGCCGGTCGACCTCGTGGGCCGCCGTGCCCGCGACTCCGGCCAGGAAGCCCTGGGCCCGGGGGGAGGCGGTCTTCTTGAGCCACTCCGGCGCGATCTCGCAGACGGCGACCTTGACCCCCGTGCCGGCCAGAGCGAGCGGCAGGGTGTGGACGACGGTCGAGGGAAAACTGACCACCGTACGACCGATCGGGCCGCGCCGGGCGATCAGCTCCAGCGGCATATCGGGGCGGACGATCTCCAGACCGGTCTCCACCGCGATCCGGTGCAGCTTCTCGGTCGCCTCGCGGCGGTGCGCGAAGTAGCGGGTGGCGCCGTGGGTACGGGCCAGCTCGGCGACGACGACGGCGTACTGGTCGGGGTCGACCACACCGGTCTCGACCAGCGAGGTGCCGACCAGGTCCGCGCCCTTGGTGAGCCGGGGCGGGCCGAAGCGCGACCGGGTCCAGGCGAAGGTGTTCCGGGTGACGGTCGTGCCGGGCGGAGGGTCGACCGGGAGCGAGGTGAAGATCTCGACGGTACGGCGCCGGGTCGGGGCGAGCTTGCGGCGGGCGGCGGCGGTCACCGGCGCGAGCACCAGCTCGCGCGGTCCCCGGCTGCCACGCCGGTGCCAGCGCACCAGGCGCTCGCCTCGGGCCAGTTGGGCGGCGTACTCCATGGTGGCGGTGCCGTCGTCGACGACCGTCAGACTCCTGGGGGCGAAGAGCGTGAGCAGGAGCTGCACGTAGCGCGAGAACGGGTCCCCGACGATGACGCGCTCGGCCGACCGCAGCAGCGGGGCGAGTTCTCGCAGCGTCCGTGCGAGGGAGCCGCGGGTGCCACGGGCCTCCTGCCAGTGCACGGTGAACCCGTCGTCGCGGGCCAGCTGAGCCATCCGGCGCAGCTGACCGCGCGACATCGGGTCGGTCGGCGAGAGCACGACGACGGTGAGCCCGCCGCGGTCGTGCCCGTCGGCCACGGTCCCCCGGCCGTCGGGGCCGGTGGTGCTGGCGGGAGTCGCGGGGCGCGGGGCCGCAGCGGGCGGGGGCGCCTGGTCCCCGGCGCGCGCGGGCGCGTGTATCGCGGCCCCCCGGCCGTCGGGGGCGGTCGTGCCCCCGACGGCGAGGGACTGGGCGTGTGCCCACTCCAGGACGTTCAGGAGCTGGACCGGGCTCTCGACGAACGCCAGCTGGCCGGTCATGCGGCGACAGACCCCTGGACCCGGCGGAGCTTCTTCATCGGGCCGAGCTCCGACTCGTAGACCTTCTTGACGCCGTCACCGAGCGCGGTCTCGATCGTGCGGATGTCGCGGACCAGGCGCTGCAGGCCCTGCGGCTCGACCGAGGCGGCCTGGTCGGAGCCCCACATGGCGCGGTCGAGGGTGATGTGGCGCTCGACGAACGTGGCGCCGAGGGCGACGGCGGCCAGCGTGGTCTGGAGGCCGGTCTCGTGCCCGGAGTAGCCGATCGGGACGTTCGGGTACTCCTCCTTCAGCGTGTTGATCACGTTGAGGTTGAGCTCCTCGGCCTTGGCCGGGTAGGTGGACGTGGCGTGGCAGAGCAGGATGTTGTCGCTGCCCAGGACCTCGACCGCGTGACGGATCTGCTTCGGCGTCGACATGCCGGTCGAGAGGATGACCGTACGGCCGGTGGCGCGCAGCGAGCGGAGCAGCTCGTCGTCCGTGAGGGAGGCGGAGGCGACCTTGTGGGCCGGGACGTCGAACTTCTCCAGGAAGGTGACGGCCTCGGTGTCCCACGGGGAGGCGAACCAGTCGATGCCGCGCTTCTCGCAGTGCTCGTCGATGGCGCGGTACTCGTCCTCGCCGAACTCCACACGGTGGCGGTAGTCGATGTAGGTCATGCGGCCCCAGGGGGTGTCCCGCTCGATGTCCCACTGGTCGCGCGGGGTGCAGATCTCGGGCGTGCGCTTCTGGAACTTCACGGCGTCGCAGCCGGCCTCGGCCGCCACGTCGATGAGCGCGAGGGCGTTCTCGAGGTCGCCGTTGTGGTTGATGCCGATCTCACCGGTGACGTAGACGGGCCAGCCGGGGCCCGCGGTCTTGCTGCCGAACGTGCGGAGACGGTTGCTCATGGTTCTGGTGTTCCTTAGGAGTTGGGGGTGTGGAGCTCGGGTCCGAGAAGCCAGGCCGCGATCTCGCGGACGGCTCCGGAGCCACCGGGGGTGAGGGTCACCGCACGGGCGGCGGCCCGTACGGAGTCGTGCGCGCTCGCCACCGCGACCGGCCAGCCGACGAGGTGGAAGCACGGGAGGTCGTTGACGTCGTTGCCGGCGTAGAGGACGCGCTGCGGGTCGATGCCCTGCTCCTCGCACCACTGCTTGAGGGCGAGGTCCTTGCGGTCGATGCCGTGCAGGACGGGGATCCGGAGCTTGCGGGCGCGGGCGGCGACGACGGCGTTCTGCTCGGTCGAGAGGATCAGGACCGGCATGCCGGCCCGGCGCAGGGCCGCGATACCGAGGCCGTCGCCCCGGTGCGCGGAGACGAACTCGTGTCCCTCGGAGTCGAGATGGACCCGGTCGTCGGTCTGCGTGCCGTCGAAGTCGAGGACCACGGCGTCGACGTCGTCGAAGCCGGGGGTGATCGGCGTGTCGAGCAGCGGGGCGAGCGCGCGGGCGCGGGCCAGGTCGTGCGGGTCGTCGATCTCCAGGACCCGGGCGGGGTCGGTGACGACGAGCGCGGTGTGGCCGAAGAAGCGGTGCTTGTGGGTACGGAAGCCCTCGGCGGCCATCGCGTAGACGGCTCCGGTCTCCAGGTACTCGGCCTCGCGGTCCTGCCGGCGGGGGCGGTGCGCCTTGTCGTGGTTGACACCGTAGGCCCCGGAGTCCTCCCCGCCGGTCCCGCCCTCGGGGGTCTCCCGCCAGAGGAAGCCGTGGGTCGGGGCGGCCGTGAAGGCCGTGTCCGCGCCGCCCTCGACGATCCTCTCCACGGTGCCGTTGACCTCGCCCGCCGTGAGGAAGGGGCTCGTGCACTGGACGAGGAGGATCACGTCCGCGCGGCGCCCGCTCGTCGCCTCGAACGCGTCCATCGCGTGCAGGACCGCCGACTCGCTGGTGGCCGTGTCGCCGGCGATCGACGCCGGACGGTGGATCGCCTCCGCGCCGGCCGCGCGGGCCGCCGAGGCGATCGCCGCGTCGTCCGTGGAGACGACGACATCGGTCACGAGAGGGGCGCCGAGGCAGGCGCGGACCGCGCGGGAGACCAGCGGGACCCCCGCAACCGGGGCGAGGTTCTTGGCGGGGACGCCCTTGGAACCGCCCCGCGCCGGGATGACGGCAAGCACGGTCGTGGTCATCAGAGTTCTCCAAGACGGCGGATGACGGGGGCCACGCGCTGGACGCCGTGGCGGTACGCGCCCCGCGCCGCCTCCCGGACGATCCGGCGCAGCCCGCTGTCGCGGCTCGCCGGGGCGGTCACGTCGAGGCGGTGGCGGGCGAGGATCCCGGGCAGGTATCCCGGAGCCGTCTCCGTTGTGTAGTAGGGGGTGATCGGGGGCAGCGGCGGCCCGTCGAGCAGTTCGGCGACCCGCGCGCGGGCGCCGTCGAAGGCCTTCTCGTACCCGCCCTCGGACGCGACGCCCTGCCGGGCGAGCCACTCCTCGTCCGGCTTCGGGCGGACGTCCGCGTCGAGCCGGTCGAAGGAGGTCAGCAGCCCCGATCCGATGAAGTGGTGGTTGCCGAGGACCTCGCGCACGCCCATGTCGGTGAGGATCGCCGTGGGGATCCTCCGGTGCAGCGCTTCGAGCGCGGCCGTCGAGGAGACCGTGACCAGCAGGTCGGTGCGGTCCAGGACCTCGCCCATGTGCCCGTACACCAGACGGAAGTTGGGCGGGGTGTCCAGGTCGCGCACCAGCTTCTGGTACGGCAGCTCCTCCAGGTGGGTGGTGTGCTCGCCCGGCTTGGAGCGGAGCTTGAGCAGCACCTCCCGCCCCGGGTGCAGCCGCGCGTGCTCGACGAGCCTGCGGAGCAGGTACGCGCGGTCGGCGCGGGTGACCGGCACGGACGGCTGGGCGGCGAAGACGAGCGTGTCCCGGCCGGGCTCGGGGGCGTAGGGCGCACCGCCGAGGAACGGCAGCGCCGCCTCCACCACCGAGGAGGCGTCGGCGCCCACTCCTTCGTACACGGCACGGAAACGCTCCGCGTCGTGGCGGGAGTTGGCGAGGACGACGTCCGCGCCGTGGCGCAGCAGGAGACCGTCGGCGAGCTTCTCGTAGACGACTCCGACATAGCCGGTGACGATCAGCGGGCGGCGCTGCAGGTTCAGGTCGGCGATCCCCTGGAGGACCGCGCGGACCGTGCCGCCGACGAGGGAGAGGACGACGAGGTCGTACTCCCCGTCCCGTACCTCACGAAGGAACTCCGCGCCCGTCACCTCGCGCGGGGGTGTGGTGGACACCCCCGTCTCGGCGAGTTGACGCGCGGTGGGGGTCGCCCGGCCGCGCAGGACGAAACCGGTGGGTTCGGCATTCGTGATGCGGCGCGCGGTGAGCGCGCCCCATTTCCACCGGGTGTCGGAGTCGGCGAGTACGGCTACGCGTACTCGTTCATGGGTACTTGCTGGCACGTCGAGGACGCTAGAGACGCATTTCGTGTGCTGGCCCAACTGAGCCACAACAAACGGTGAACAGAGCCTCTCCGCACGCTGAAAACGGCCGGGATCGGGGGTGGTTAAGCCGCCCGCCTCTTCGTGTTCACCGAACATCCCTCTGCCGGTCAGAACGAATGCCGGGGCGGCGCCTAGCGTCGGCCGGGTGGTCAAGCTCTCCGTCGTCGTGCCGTTCTACAACGTGCAGACATATGCCCCAGACACCCTGACAAGCCTGCGCGCGAACACCCGCGAGGACTTCGAGTTCCTTCTCGTCGACGACTGCTCGACGGACGGGACGCCGGAGATCCTCGAACGGGCCGCACGCGACATCCCGGGGGCCGTTCTGCTCCGGCACGAGAGGAACGAGGGTCTTGCCACCGCGCGCAACACCGGACTCGACGCCGCCCGAGGGCGCTATCTCGCGTTCCTCGACGGCGACGACTGGCTCGCCCCCGGGCACCTGTCCCGGCTGGTCACGGCCATGGACGAGCTGGACTGCGACTTCCTCCGCACCGACCACGTGGTGAACACCGACCGGCGCCGGTCGGTGAAGCGCGCCCCGATCGCGCGCCGGAACGAGGTGCTGCGTCCCCGGGACGCGATCCTGCCGGCCCACCGGACGACCTCGGTCGACTATCCGTACGCCTGGGCGGGGATGTACCACCGGCGGCTGCTCGACCGCGGGCTGCTCCACTTCACCCCGGGCCTGCGGACGGCGGAGGACCGGCCGTGGATCTGGAAGCTGCACCGGGAGGCGGACTCCTTCGCCGCGGTGAGCACACTGGGCGTCTTCTACCGGCGCGGTGTCTCCACCTCGCTGACCCAGATCGGCGATATCCGCCAACTCGATTTCATCCGGGCTTTCGACCAGGTGATCGAGGAGACGGCCGACGACGCGGACGCGGACCGGCTTCTTCCGAAAGCCGTCCGTACCTATTGCGCGCTCATTTCGCACCACGTCTCCTCCATTGAACGATTCGAACCGGCGGTGGCGAGGAAATTGCGCTCGATGAGTGCGGGGGCGCTGCGGCGCATGCCGCAGGACGTGCTCGACGAGGCACTGTCCTCGATGGACGAGGAACGGGCGGGCGTCCTGCGCAAGCTGCGCCGCCGCCGCGCGGGCTCCCTCGGCCAGGGCTCGGGGGCCGCCGCGTGAGGACCACCCAGATCTTCTACGCCTCCACCCTGTACGGCGCGGCGACGCTGGCCGCCGCCCTCGATAGCGGCTGCTTCGGCCCGGCCGACCGGAGGCTCCTGCTCGTCGGCAACAACGCGGCGGTGCCGGAGACCACACCGGCTCTCGACGAGATGCCCGGCTTCGAGCGGCTGCGCGGCCGCTTCGACGCGGTGCTGTCCTGGAACGAGGCGATCTCCCCGCTCCACCCGGCCGGCTGGTCGCCTCGCGCGGACGACGTGCCGATGCTCGAACGTCATCTGCGGCGGCTCTGGGACCTCGGCGACGACCGGATCGAGATCGCCCTGGAGTCGGTGCAGGTCGCGCCGGCGCTGACGATCGCCCGGCTGTTCCCGGAGGCGCGGCTCGACGTGTACGCCGACGGGCTGATGAGCTACGGCCCGACCCGTAACAAGATCGACCCGCTGGTCGGCGACCGAGTGCGGCGACTGCTCCATCTGGACCTGGTGCCCGGGCTCGCGCCGCTGCTGCTGGGCGAGTTCGGACCGACGCCCGAGGTGGTGCCGGCGGAGGCCTTCACCAAGGTGGTCGCCGAGCTGGCGGACACGGCCGGCCCCGCCACCGAGGAGGGCCCGGCGCTGCTGCTCGGCCAGTACCTCGCGGCGCTCTCGCTGCTGACCCCGGACGAGGAGGAGGAGCTGCACGTACGGATGGTGCGCGGCACGATCGCGCGCGGGTACCGGCGGCTCGTCTTCAAGCCGCACCCCACGGCGCCGGACGCCTGGACCCGGCGGCTGGCACGGGAGGCGGAGGCGCTCGGCGCCGAACTCACCGTCCTCGACCGGCCGGTGCTCGCCGAGGTGGTGTACCGGGAGCAGCGTCCCGCGCTGGTGGTGGGCTGCTTCTCGACGGCGCTGATGACGGCGCACGCGTTCTACGGGATCCCGGTGGCCCGGGTCGGCACGCGGACGCTCCTGGAGAGGCTGGCCCCGTTCCAGAACAGCAACCGCGTCCCGGCGACCCTGGTGGACGCGCTCGTCCCCGACCTGGAGGACGACACCGCGCCGGCCACGGCCTGGGACGCGGAGGCCCTCGCGGGCCTGGTCTCGGCGGTGGGCTTCGCGATGCAGCCCAAGATCCGACCGGACCTGCGGGGCGCGGCGGTACGACACCTGTCGGGCCCGCTCGCGGAGGGAACGCGGCACTACTTCAAGCGCCGCCGCCTCACCGTCCTGGGCCTCCCGGGCGGCATCCCGGTCCCCCGCCACCCAGGAGTCCGCCGCCTGGCCCGGCGGGCGCTGAAACTGAAGCGGGCGCTGGCGAAGTGAGCAGGGGGCCGCCCCGGACAGGTGTCCGGGCCGGCCCCTGCTCCGTCGGTCTCTGTCGCGTCAGGCGCGGGTGACCGGCTCCTGGAGTTCCGTCACCCACTTCGCGCGGTCTTCCGGGACTTCCAGGTAGAGCTCGCGGGAGTAGCCCGTCGAGCGGTAGCCGTTGGCGTCGATCCAGGTGGCCAGGGTCTGGACCGTCGGCAGGAGGTCCTCCATCGGGCCCCGGTGGACGACGGTCGCCGCCTCCTCCAGGCCGGGCAGCACGACGACATCGACGCCCGCCACCTCCTCGGTACCCGCGGGGAGCGTCATCCCCGCGTGGACGACGACCGAGCCGTCGCCCCGCCCAGCGTCCTCGTAGTACGCGATCCCCGGGCCGAACCCCGTGACGCCCGCCGCCTCCAGCCGCGCGCACAGCGTCTCGTACAGCGGCTGGATGACCGGACCGATCTCTCCCGGGCCGAAGCCCCCCGCCACGCCGCTCAGCTCGGCGAGCCGTACCGGCGGAATGCTCTTGATCACGACGTCCTGTGTGGGCATGTGCCCCTCGCTCTCGATGGCTCGGAGCCGCGCGCCGACCTGGGCCAGCCGTCCCGCCGCCTCCGCCAGGGCCGTCTCCAGCTCTGCCTGGCGCAGCCGCAGCATGCCGCGCAGCTCCTCCGCGCCGACCTGCTCGTCGAGGATCGACCCCACCTGTTCGAGGGTGAAGCCGAGCTCCTTGAGCGCGATGACGCGGTTGAGGCGGGCGAGCTGGTCCGCCTCGTAGAAGCGGTAGCCGCTGTGCGGGTCGACATGGGCCGGGCGCAGCAGTCCGATGGCGTCGTAGTGGCGCAGCATGCGGACCGACACCCGCCCGTGCCGGGCGAAGTCTCCGATGGTGAACATGACGACTCCTACGACACGGCCTCACACGGTGTGAGGGTCAAGCGGCGCTGCTGAGGGAGAGCTTCGCGGCGAAGCCGAGGAAGAGCGCGCCCGCGGCGGAGGTGGCCCCGGCCGAGAGCCGCCTGCGGCGCCGGAACGCGGTGGCGAGCCGCGTGCCGCCGAATATCAGCATCGTCAGGTAGAGGAAGCTGCCGATCTCCAGCAGCGTGCCGAGCACCAGGAAGGAGAGGGCCGGGTAGGCGTACGCCGGGTCCACGAACTGCACGAAGAACGAGATGAGGAAGAGGATCGCCTTCGGGTTGAAGAGGCTGATGATCAGCGCCCTGCGGTACGGGTTCTCCCCCGGCCCCGCGTGGGCCTGCTCGCTCTCCTCGACCGCGGTCTCCCCGCGCGAGCGCCACATCTCCCAGGCCGAGCGCATCATCCCGTACGCCATCCACGCCAGGTATCCCGCGCCCGCGTACTTCACGATCATGAAGAGCAGCGGGGTGGTCTGGAGCAGCGAGGCGGCGCCGAGTGCGGCCAGCGTCATCAGGATCGCGTCGCCGGTGAAGACGCCGGCGGCGGCCTTGTACCCGGTCCGGGTGCCCTTGCGGGCGGCGACGGACAGCACGTAGAGCGAGTTCGGCCCCGGCAGAAGGATGATGAGGACGAGGCCCACGAGATAGGTCGGAAGATCGGTGACACCCAGCATGAACGGAGTGTCGCACGGGGGTACGACACTCCGCCCGGGTGTTTCGTATCGCGGAGGATCAGGGCGCGCCGAGGCTGAGGACACGCGGAGGCTGAGGACACGCGGAGGCTCAGGACGCGCGGCTCAGAACACGCGGCTCAGAACGCGTCCGTCGGTACGTAGGTGCCCCAGATGTCGCGGAGGGCGTTGCAGACCTCGCCGACCGTGGCCCGCGCCCTGAGCGCGTCCTTCATCGGGTAGAGCACGTTGTCCGTGCCCTCCGCCGCCTTCCTCAGCTCCGCCAGCGCCGCGTCCACCGCTGCCTGGTCCCGCCCCGCGCGCAACCGGGCCAGCCGCTCCACCTGCTGCGCCTCGATGGCCGGGTCCACCCGCAACGGCTCGTACGGCTCCTCCACATCCACCGTGAAGCGGTTCACACCCACGACGACCCGCTCACCGCTGTCGGTCTCCTGCGCGATCCGGTACGCCGAACGCTCGATCTCACCCTTCTGGAAACCCCACTCGATCGCGCTCACCGCCCCGCCCAGGTCCTCGACCTTCCGCATCAGCTCCAGCACGGCGGCCTCCATGTCGTCGGTCATCCTCTCCACGACATACGAGCCGGCGAACGGATCGACGGTGGCGGTCACGTCCGTCTCGTACGCCAGAACCTGCTGCGTCCGCAGCGCCAGGCGCGCGGACTTGTCCGTCGGCAGAGCGATGGCCTCGTCGAAGGAATTCGTGTGCAACGACTGCGTACCCCCGAGGACGGCCGCCAGGCCCTGCACGGCGACCCGCACCAGATTCACCTCGGGCTGCTGGGCGGTGAGCTGCACACCCGCGGTCTGGGTGTGGAAGCGGAGCATCAGCGACTTGGGATCCTTCGCACCGAACTCCTCCCGCATCACCCGCGCCCAGATCCGGCGCGCCGCCCGGAACTTGGCCACCTCCTCCAGGATCGTCGTCCGCGCCACGAAGAAGAACGACAGACGCGGCGCGAAATCGTCCACGTCCATCCCCGCCGCCACCGCCGTACGGACGTACTCGACACCGTCGGCGAGCGTGAACGCGATCTCCTGCGCCGGCGAGGCCCCCGCCTCCGCCATGTGATAGCCCGAGATCGAGATCGTGTTCCACCGCGGGATCTCGGCCCGGCAGTACTTGAAGATGTCCGCGATCAACCGCAGCGAGGGCTTGGGCGGAAAAATGTACGTACCCCGCGCGATGTACTCCTTCAGCACATCGTTCTGGACCGTGCCCGTCAGCCGGTGAGCCGGCACCCCCTGCTCCTCACCGACGAGCTGGTACAGCAACAGCAGCAGCGCGGCCGGCGCGTTGATCGTCATCGACGTCGACACCTGATCCAGCGGAATCCCGTCGAACAACACCCGCATGTCGTCGATCGAGTCGATCGCCACACCGACCTTCCCCACCTCGCCGTGCGCGAGCGGGGCATCGGAGTCATGGCCCATCTGCGTCGGCAGATCGAACGCGACGGACAACCCCGTCGTGCCGTTCGCGATCAACTGCCGGTACCGGGCATTCGACTCCACCGCCGTGCCGAAACCCGCGTACTGCCGCATCGTCCACGGGCGACCCGTGTACATCGACCGGTACACACCACGCGTGAACGGGTACGCCCCCGGCTCACCCAGCTTCTCCGCCGGATCCCACCCCTCCAGCACCTCCGGCCCGTACACCGGCTCGACAGGCAGCCCCGACTCCGACTCACGCGCCATCTGGTGTGCCTCCCGATTGAACCTACTGGCCGGTACGGATTCTCGCGACGGACTGCAGCGGCGGGCCTGCGACGGCGGGGCCGCGCGCTGGGACCTTCCTCACAAGGATGCTCCGTAGCTGCGCCGGGTGCGCAACCAAGCGCGCGCGGGAAGCATCCAATAGGTACACAGGCCGATTCCCGGGGGGGCACCGATGCGCCGTTCGTCCGTCATACGCAGAGCACTCATGGCCGCGGCCGCGGTGGCGATCGCCACCGGCTGCACGGCCCAGGCGGCGGGCGGCGGCAGCACGCCCGCGACGAGCGGGCCGTCGAGTTCCTCCTCGGCCGCGCCCACGACCCCGGCGCCGACCTCGGACTCCCCGAGCGCGACGCCGACGACGGACGACAAGCCGTCCTCCCCGACGCCCAGCTCCTCCCCCACCTCCGCCCAGCCCGTCGGCAAGGTCCTGATGAAGGACGGCGACGAGAACAAGCAGGTGCGGGAGCTCCAGGCGCGGCTGCGGCAGATCGGCTACTTCGACCGCGCGCCTACCGGCTTCTACGGCTCGATCACCGGCAAGGCCGTCTCGGCCTTCCAGAAGAAGCGGGAGCTGCCGCAGACCGGTTCGGTGGACGAGGTCACCTGGCAGCGGCTCGTCGGGATGACCCGCAAGCCGACCTCCGACGAGCTGAAGCCGTCCACGTCCAACGCGCTGGACACGCCGGACCCGCGCTGCATGACCGGGCGCGTGCTCTGCATCAGCAAGGAGACCCGCACGCTGGCCTGGATGATCGACGGCAAGGTCGTCTCGTCGATGGACGTCCGCTTCGGTTCGGAGAACACCCCGACCCGCGAGGGCGTCTTCAACGTCGACCGCAAGGTCCGCGACGACTGGTCGAAGCTCTACCACACGCCGATGCCGTACTCGATGTACTTCAGCCGCGGCCAGGCGGTGCACTACTCGGCGGACTTCGCGGCCCGCGGCTACAACGGGGGCTCGCACGGCTGCGTGAACGTCAGGGACCGGGCGAAGCTCGCGACCCTCTTCGACCAGGTGAAGGTCGGCGACAAGGTCGTCGTGCACTGGTAGGCACCGCAAGCGGGTCGAAGTGAGAGTGGCGCGGGTGGGGGGGGGGGAAGAGGGGCCCCACCCCCCCCGTGTTCCATGCCCCGCGGAACGGGGGGAGATCCCCTCCCCCCCCCACTACCCAACCCCTTACCCCCC